>JAQGNC010000039.1 GCA_028292065.1 Betaproteobacteria bacterium | reverse complement strand
GCGACGTACGGCCGGCCGTCGAGACTGAAAGCGAGCGCGAAGCCGGGCGACGCGCGCAGGCGCTCGCCGGAGGACGACCTGGGTTTGCGGGCGGTCATGCGAGCTCGATATTGCGGCCGGCGGGATGGTGTACCGATGGGAAATATAGCAGGGCGCGCGATGGCGTGCCGGACCGCTTTATCGCCGCCCCGCAGCTCGTTTGCGCATCGCTTTGAGCACCCGCTGCGCGCCCGACTCGATGTGCTCGGCGAGCAGCCGGCACGCTTGCGCGGCGTCACGCGTGATCGCGGCGTGCATGATCGCGGCGTGGTCGTCCTGCACCGCCGGGAGCAGGCGGTCGTAGCCGATCGTGTGGCGGCGGTAGCGCTCGGACTGGCTCACCGCGAGTGCAGAGAGCTTGAGCAGCCACGGCGAGCCGCACGCGGCTTCGAGCGCGATATGGAAATCGCGATTGCGCCGGTCCCACTCGTCGCGATACTCGAGCGGCTCGCGCTTCATCGGCGCGGCGATCTTCTCGAGACGGTGATACGCCGCGACGACCTGGGCTTCCCACTCGTCGTCGCCGCGCTCGATGGCGAGCGTCATCGCGCGGCAGGAGAGCAGCGAGCGCGTGCCGGCGATGTCGAGCAGCTCTTCCTCCGTCGTCTGCGGCACCGAGAATCCGCGCTGGCCTTCGAGCGTCACGAAACCTTCGGCCGAGAGCCGCAGCAGCGCTTCGCGGATCGGGCTGGTACCCAGCGCGTAATCGAGCCTGAGCTCGTCGGGGCGCAACTTGCGGCCGGGCTGCAGCCTGCCGCCGACGATGTCTGCGTAGATGAGCTGCCTCGCGCGCTCGGCGAGGGTGCGGGGCGCCGGATCGACTGACGGCGCGGCCGCCGCCAGCGCCGGCGCGGAAAGGCTTTTCGACCGGGCTCGTAATCGTGTTCGCACCTAAATATAATAACCCGATAATTTATAAATTCGTGAGGCAAGGCGTTAAAGCCTCCGCGATTCATCCACCGAAGGAGGAACGATGCAACACCGCAGGTATTCACCCGCTCGCACGCTCGCGCTCGTCGCGGCGATGACTTTCGCGCACACGACGGCATACGCGCAGTCGACCCCGAATTACCCGAGCAAGCCGATCCGCATGATCATCCCGTTCGCACCGGGCGGCGCGTCGGATTTCGTCGGACGCATGATCGCGCAGCCGCTGGGACAGCTTCTGGGCCAGCAGGTCATCGCCGACAATCGCCCGGGCGCTTCGGGCAACATCGGTCTCGAAGCCGCCGCGCGCGCGCCTGCGGACGGATACACGATCTTCCAGGGCAACATCGGCACGCTCGCGGTGAACCCCGGTATTTATCCGACGCTCAGCGTAAAGCCGACGCGCGACTTCACGCCGGTCACGCAGGTGGTCGACGTCGCCGACGTGCTCGTCACGCATCCTTCGCTCCCCGCGAAGAACGTGAAAGAGCTCGTGACTTTCGCGAAGGCGCACAAGGGTCAGCTCAATTTCGCGTCTCCGGGATCGGGCAGCTTCAACCGGCTCGAGATGGAATATTTCATCCGCGCGGTCGGGATCGACATGGTTCACGTGCCGTACAAAGGCGGCGCCGGACCGGCGGTCACCGCGATGGTCAGCGGCGAGACGGTCGTGATGTTCACCACCGTGTCCTCCGCGGTGTCTTTCGTCAAAGCCAACCGGCTGCGCGCCCTCGGCGTGACGACACCGACAAGGATTTCGGCGCTGCCCGATACCGCGACGATGAAAGACCAGGGCATCGACATGACTTCGGGCTCGTGGCAGGGCGTCATGCTGCCTGTGAAGACACCGAAAGAGATCGTCGACCGGCTTTACGCAGCGCTCATGAAAGTCATGGCGCAACCCGAAGTGAAGAAACGTCTGGAGGATGGCGGCGCGCAGGTCGTGACGAGCGCGCATCCGGAGGACTTCGGGCGCCTGGTCGCGCAGGAGACAGACCGCTGGACGAAAGTCATCAAGGACGCCGGCGTCACCGCCGAATAATCAAGGAATCGAAAGTGGAAAAAACAATAGAACGTAACGCTGTTCCCGCCGCCCGACCCGCGGCCGAGCTCGACCGGCGCCCCGCGCGCAACAACGCCGATTTCCGGTCGCTGCAGGAGATCGCCATCGCCGCGCAGCGCAGCCTGTCGCGCGTGCTGTGGGACACGCTGTGCGGCGGCTCGGATTCCGAAGCGACCCTGCGGCGCAACCGTATGGCGCTCGACAGCCTGACGTTGCGCCAGCGCGTGCTCGTCGACGTCGCCGACATGGATACGACCACGACGCTGCTCGGCGAGAAGCTGCGCATCCCGGTGTTCATCGCGCCGGTGGGCAACTTCCTTCAGCTCGCCGATCCGGAAGGCGCGTCTGCGGTCGCACGAGGCGCGGTTGCGTACGGCACGACGGCTTTCATCAGCACGGCGGCGCGGCCGGGAATCGAAGAAGTCGCGAAAGCAGTCGATAAACCGCTGCTGTTTCAACTGTATGTGCGCAGCGACCGGCAGTGGATCGAAGACATCCTGCTGCGCGCGAAAGCCTGCGGTTATCGCGCCATCTGCGTGACCGTCGACCGCGCCTACTACAGCCGCCGCGAGCGCGACGTCGTCAACCGCTTCATGCTGCGCGAGTCGCAGGGCGATCCGCGTTTCCAGGCGAGCCTCACGTGGGACGACGTGGTGTGGATGAAAGAACTGACGAAGCTTCCGCTCATCCTGAAAGGCATCGCGACCGGCGAAGACGCGAAGCTCGCGGTCGAGCACGGCGCCGACGTGGTGTACGTGTCGAACCATGGCGGGCGGCAGCTCGATCACGGGCAGGCGAGCATCGAAGTACTGCCCGAAGTCGTCGAAGCGGTCGATGGCCGTGCCGAAGTGATCTGGGACGGCGGCGTGTTCAGAGGCACCGACGTCGTCAAGGCGATCGCGCTCGGCGCCAAGGCAGTCGGTGTCGGCAAGCTGCAGGGCCTCGCGCTCGCCGCTGCCGGTGAAGCCGGCATCGTGCGCATGCTCGAGCTGCTCGAAGCCGAGATCCGCACGACCATGGGCCTGATGGGCGTGACGTCGCTTGCGCAGCTCAACCCGTCGTGGGTGCGTGCCGCACCGGCGATCACCGACGGCAGCCTCTCCGGTCCCTACCCGCGCTTTAGCGAAAACTTCCAAAAGGACGAATGATGGCGTTCAAGCTCGGAATGCTGCTCGGCGAAGACATCGGCCTCGAAGTCGTTCCCGAAGCGGTCAAGGTGATGAAAGCCGCGGCGGCCAAAGTGGGCCTGGAAACACGCTGGGAAGCGCTGCCGATCGGGCGCGACGCACACAAGCTGCACGGCACGACGATGCCCGACGAGACCGTGAAAGCGCTCGAGCAGCTCGACGGCTGGGTGCTCGGGCCGATCGGTCACGGCTCGTACCCGCGCAACGATCCGACGTGGATCTTCCCGCCGCTGCGCAAGCGCTTCGATCTCTTCGCGAGCGTGAAGCCGGTGAAGTCGTACGCGAACGTGAAGTCGATCCACAAGGACGTCGACATCGTTTTCCTGCGTGAAGTGACCGAAGGGATGCAGTCGAGCGACACGGTCGTCGCCGGCTCGGCCGAGTTCAGGCCGAACGACGAGATCACGATCGCCTCGCGCGTGATCACGCGCACCGGCTCGGCGCGAGTCGCGCGTGAAGCTTTCGAGATCGCGCGCACGAGGAAACGCAAGCTCGTCACCTCGGTGCACAAGGAGCCGATCTTCAGGCTCGCGTGCGGCATGTTCGCCGAGGAGTGCCGCAAGGTCGCGAAAGACTATCCCGACGTGGACTTCGAGGAAGTGCTCGTCGACGGTTTCGCGATGAAGCTCGTGATGGACCCGCACCGTTTCGACGTGGTGGTCACGACGAACCAGTTCGGAGACATCCTCACCGACGAAGGCGCCGGCCTCGTCGGCGGCCTCGGGCTCGCACCGGGTCTTTGCGTCGGACACGAAAAAGCGATGGCGCAGGCGACTCACGGCTCAGCGCCCGACATCGCCGGACGCAACATCGCGAACCCGTATGCGATGATCATGTCGGGCCAGATGCTGTTCGCGTGGCTCGGCCGCAAGCGCAACGAGCCCAAAGCGCTCGAAGCCGCGCGGCGCATCGAAAGCGCAGTCGATCAGGTCATCGCCGAGGGTAAACACCTCACCCCCGACCTCGGCGGCCAAGGCGGAACGAGA
>JAQGNC010000682.1 GCA_028292065.1 Betaproteobacteria bacterium | reverse complement strand
ACCGCGTCGCCGAAATCGGCAGCCCGGTGATCGGCGTGGTCGAATCGGTCCACGTCGAGCGCGGGGACATGGTCAAGCAAGGCCAGCTCCTCGCGCAGTTGCGTGCCCCTGTCGAGCGCGCATCGGTCGGCGCCGCGGAAGTGCGCGCGCAGGCCGACGCCGACGTCCAGGCGGCGCTCGCCAACTACGAGTTCCAGAAGCAGAAGCTGTCGCGCACCGAGGAGCTGATGCAGAAGAAATTCGTGTCGGCACAGGCGCTCGACCAGGTGCGCGCCGAGACGAGCGTCGCCGAACAGCGCCTCGCCCAGGCGCGCGAGCAGAAGCGCGTCGCCCGGCAGGAGCTCGAGACCGCGCACGCACAGCTCGGGCTGCGCCAGATCCGCGCGCCTTTTGCAGGCATCGTCGCCGATCGCTACGTGAGCGCGGGCGAGCGGGTCGAAGTCAAACCGATGTTCCGCCTCGCCAAAGTCGATCCGCTGCGAGTCGAGATCATCGCGCCCGCGGCGCTTTACGGCTCGATCAGGAAAGGCATGTCCGCGCAGATCACCCCGGAGCTGCCGAACGCGGTTCGCCTCGACACCAAAGTGGTCCTGGTCGATCGGATGATCGACGCCGCGAGCAACACTTTCCGCGTGCGCGCCGAGCTTCCCAACGCCAACGCGGCCGTGCCTTCCGGCCTGCGGTGCCGCGCCGAAGTCTCGGGTGTCGCCGAAGCCGCGGCGCCTGCCGCGACGCCAGCGCCTCGCGCCGACGCCGCCCCGCGCAGGCAGCAGACCGCGCTGCGCATGGACACGCGCATCCGCGGCAACGCGGCGAACTAGGACCGCGCGAACCATGTCCACGGGCGCGAGCGACGTCTTGCTGCGGCTGCTCGGCCGGGCGGGCGCACGCCGCTACGCATCTCCTCCGGCGGCCGGCCGCATGAGCGTCGAGGAAGTCGAGCCGCGCATCCTGCATTCGGCCGACCTCGCGCCTTTCGTCGCGGGCGCCGCCGCGGCCCCGCAGGCCGAGATCCGGGTGCTCGACGCAGTGCCGGCGAACGGCCCCTCGACCGCGCAGCACGCGACCCGTCACGAGCTCGTCGTGGTCGACGCGGCGACACCCGATTACCAGAAGCTCGTCGACGACATCGTCGCGCACGCCGACCCGAGTCGGGTGATCGACGTGCTCGTCGTCGAGCGCGGCAGCGACGGCCTGAAGCAGATCGGCGATGCGCTAGCCGGTCGGACGGATGTCGACGCGCTCCACATCATTTCGCACGGCAGCGCGGGAGCGATCTACCTCGGGCGCGACACCCTGGACGCCGCGGCGCTCGCTGCGAACCCGGATGACGTCGCGACGTGGGCGCGCGCGCTCGACGCCGACGCGGACATCCTCATCTACGGCTGCGACGTCGCCGCGACGAGCGAAGGCCGCGCGATGCTGCAGACGCTCGCCGCGCTGACGGGCGCGGACGTCTCGGCCAGCGTCGACACGACCGGCGCTGCGGCGCTCGGCGGCGACTGGGCGCTCGAATACGCGATCGGCTCGATCGAGGCGCATCTCGCGTTGAGCCAGGACGCGCAGGACGAATGGTTCGGCCTGCTCGCGACCGCCTCGCTGCAGCCGACGCAGGACACCTATCTCGACCAGGACACGCCGACGCTCAACTTCGGTACCGCCACGACGCTCGTGGTCAATCCGAACAACAACCACGGCGACAACGCGCTCCTCCAGTTCGACCTGAGCAGCCTTGCCGCCGGCAGCGTGATCAACAGCGCGGTGTTGAGAATGCAGGCGACCCTCGTCGAGAACGACATGAACGTGGACGTCCATGCGCTCACTCAGGCGTGGAGCGAAGGCGCCGTCAACGGCGCTGCGGGTGCCGCAAGCTGGAACGAGCGTATCGCCGGCACGCCGTGGACGACCGCGGGCGGGACTTACGACGCGACGAGGGCAGCGCGCTTCGATGCGGACGCGACCGGGCAGCACACCTGGGACCTCACGGCGCTCGTGCAGTCATGGCTCGACGGCACTCGCGCGAACAACGGCATCGTGCTGATCGGCTCGGGCACCACGACCAACAGCCACGTGGTCTACGCGAGCGGCGAAGGCGCGACCGCGCCGGTCCTGGTGCTCACTTACAACACCGCGCCGCTGCTCGACGCCGCCATGAGCCCGACGCTCGCGGTGGCGAACCAGAACGCGCCGGCGCCTTACGGCGCCACGGGCACGCTGGTCTCGAGCCTGGTGGATTTCGCGACCCCGGCGGGGCAGGTCGACAATGTGACCGACAGCGATGCCGGCGCGGTGACCGGTATCGCGGTCACCGCCGCCGACACCTCGACCGGCAGCTGGTGGTACACGACCAACGGCGGCACGACGTGGAGCGCACTCGGCGCGGTCAGCGCCACGAGCTCGCGCCTGCTCGCCGCCGACGCGAACACCCGCGTCTACTTCCAGCCCGGCGCCACGATCGGCACGATCCCGGCCGCGCTGACTTTTCGCGCCTGGGACAGGACGAGCGGTTTCAACGGCGCCGCGGCCGATACGAGCGTCAACGGCGGCACGACCGCTTTCAGCATCGCGACCGACACCGCCGCAGTCACGATCGCGATGAACGCCGCGCCGACGCTTCCCGGAACGCCGAACGACCTCGCCCCGATCAACGAGGATGCGTCGTCGAACGCCGGAACGCGAGTCTCGGCCCTGCTGAGCGGCCTCGTCGCGGACACGAACTCGCAGGCGGTATCCGGAATCGCGGTGACCGGCGTCGACAACACCAACGGCACGTGGCAGTACACGCGCAACGGCGGCGGCACGTGGAACGCATTCGGCGCGGTGAGCGCGGGAAGCGCGCGGCTGCTGGCGGCCGACGCGCTCACCTCGGTGCGCTTCGTGCCGAATGCGAACTGGAACGGCGCGGTGCCGGGCGGCATCACTTTCCGCGCCTGGGACCAGACGAGCGGCACCGCCGGCGGGACCGCCGACACGACGAGCGCCTCGTTCACCGTCCGCGACAACTTCAGCGCGGTGTCGTACTCGAACAACGACGGCAGCGCCAGCTGGAGCGCCGGCTGGGTGGACAGCGACGGCAACGCCGCCGGCGGCCAGATCCAGGTCACGGGCACCCATCTCCAGTTCGACGGCGGAAGCAACTCGACGAGCAGCATCTACCGCGACGTCAATCTCGCGGATTCGTCGAGCGCCGTCTTGAGCTTCACTTTCAACAACTCGGTCAGCCCCGGTGCGATGCGCCTCGAGATCTCGGGCGACGGCGGCGCGACCTATACGACGCTCGCGAGCTCGTTTGCTTCCTCGGGCACTGCGAGCTACGACGTCACGGCGTACGGTGCGACGACGACGCGCATCCGCTTCACCGTCGAAGGCAATAACGGCCTGCTGCTCGGGCTCGGCGCGGGCGGGCCTTTCAGCGTCGACAACCTGCAGATCGCCTATACGAGGCCGCTGAACGGCGGGGCGAGCGCGTTCAGCAGCGCGACCGCGTCGGCCGGCATCACGGTCGCATCGGTGAACGACGCGCCGCGTGGCGCGAGCAATACCGTCACGACGCTCGAAGACACCGCGTTCGTATTCAACGCCTCGCACTTCGGCTTCAGCGATACGAGCGATACCCCGGCCAACGCGTTCTCGGCAGTCAGGATCTTCGCGCTCCCCAGCGACGGCAGGCTGAGGCTCAACGGCGCGGCGGTCACGTTCGGCCAGCTCGTCAGTATCGCGAGCATCG
>JAQGNC010000618.1 GCA_028292065.1 Betaproteobacteria bacterium | reverse complement strand
ATCAGATGGGCCAGGCAATCGAGCACCCGCGGCGCCGGCTGTTCAGCCACGCACCGCAATACCCACTCCAACTCAAGCACTACTGTTTTTGGCACGAATACCTCGCCTGCGGAAAGAACGGCGGTGGCTATTTTCGCCTGCGCTTCATCGTCACGGAGGTAAAAGCGCGCCAGGATATTGGTATCAACGGCGCGCACGCTTTGCGGCCTTTTTCATGGCGACGCCGCCATGCATGTCCTGTATCGGGATGCGCGGTCCTCGATAATCGAGTATGGCTGCACCTTCCTCTATACGAGAGGCGGCCATTGTTTTGACCAATTTCAGCCGCGCGCCATTGCCGTCGAGATCGAACTCGACCTTGCTGCCGGCAGTGATCCCCAAGGCCTGTCTGACCCGTTTCGGGATCGTGACCTGCCCTTTGCTGGTAACGGATACCGTGCCCATGAACTCACTCCGAAGTAATACTGAGTAAGGATTTTAACGTTTATCGTCGCTTGCTGCCCATGCCTGCTCGAGCCGCTCGCGGCCGGTTGTGCGCAACTGCTGCAAGCCCGCGATGCCAGTGACGCGGTCGGTCGCGGTGTCTGCCGCGTGCGCGGCGCGCGCCGCGCGGGCTTGCTCCAGCAGCGTCTGCAGGCGACCGTGCACCTTCGCGAGCGCGCCCTGGGAGTCCTGCCACCAGTGCGTCGACCAGATACGCTCGATCTGCCACCCCAGGTCGCGCAGCACGTGCTCGCGCAGCTTGTCGCGATCGCGGGCGGTGGCGGTCCGGTGATAGGTCGCGCCGTCGCATTCGACTCCCGCGAGGTAACGGCCGGGCACGTCCGGATCGACGACGCCCAAGTCGATGCGGAACGACGAGACCCCGACCTGGCGATGGACCTGCCAGCCTTTAGCGGTCAGTGCCTCGGCGACCGCTTTTTCGAAAGGACTGTCGTCCTCGCGCACCGGGTTGAATACCGCTTCGCCGAGTGCACGCGGGCCGCGCTCGGCGAATTCGAGGAAGTGCTTGAGGTCGCGCACGCCGAGCGCCTGCGTGCGCGAAAGATCGATCTGATCGGGCGTCAGCGTCGAGAACACCCGCAGCGCGTGGCGCGCGCGGGTCACCGCGACGTTCAGCCGCCGCTGGCCGCCGTCGCGGTTCATCGGGCCGAAGTTCATCGACACCGCGCCCGTCTTGTCCGCCCCGTAAGTGATCGAGAAATACATGATGTCGCGCTCGTCGCCCTGCACGCTCTCGAGGTTCTTCACGAACACCGGCTCGAGCGCCTCTTCGGCGAAGTGCGGCTCTATCGTCGGGTCCTTGCGGCGCTCCTCGTCGAGCAGGTCTTCGATCAGCCGCTGCTGCTCGATGTTGAACGTGACGACGCCGATCGTGTGCCGGCTTTCGGCAAAGCCCGGGGCCTTGAGGCGCGCGACGAGGTCGGCCACCAGCGCGCGCGCTTCGGGCTTGTTGATGCGCGCACCGCCTTTTTCGTAGACGCCGTCCGTCACGAGATGCAGGCTCACCGCGCGGTCGTCGGTGACAGGGGAGGGGAAAGTCACCAGCGCGCCGCCGTAGTAGCGGTGATTCGAGAACGAGATGAGGCTTTCGTGGCGGCTGCGATAGTGCCACGCCAGGTGCATCGTCGGCAGGTTGGCGCCCATGCATTCGTCGAGGATGCTTTCGAGATCGCTTTCGACTTCGATGTCGTCGTCGCCATCCTCTTCGGTGCGCTCGAAAAAACTGGTCGGCGGCAACTGCTTCGGGTCACCCACCATGACGACCTGCTTGCCGCGGGCGATCGCGCCGACGGCATCCCACACCGGAATCTGCGACGCTTCGTCGAAGATGACGACGTCGAACAGCGTGGCGCCGGCCGGCAGGTATTGTGCGATCGACAGAGGGCTCATCAGGAGGCACGGCGTCAGCCTCGCGAGCGCAGTCGGTATCTGGCCGATCAGCTCGCGCAGCGGCAGATGCCGCCGCTTTTTTTCCATCTCGCGCCTGAGGAGTCCCCACTCGGAGGCTTTGGGCACCTGGCCCAGATCAGGCAGGGTCGCACACAGCCGGGCGCGGACGTAGGCGCGTGTGAGGACAGTGAAGCGCTCGTCGAGCCCCCTGAAATCCGCGATGCGCTTCTCGTGCTCCGCCGAGACGAACCCGCGCAGCACCTCGTCGCCGTCGACCGTGGCGTTGATCCACCAGCGGGAGTACGCGGTCTCGAACGCCTCGCGCGCACCGCGCAGGGGAACCGCGCCTGCCTCCATGGCGGATACGAGCGGCTCCAGCCCGGCAGCGATCGCTGCGCCGCGCACTTTGCGCCACGCGCACCAGGCCGCCAGCTTGGGCTCGAGCTCGACGATGCCGCGGCAGGCGGTCACCAGGGCGTCCGGAGTGGCGATGCCGGTGGACGTTGCGACGTCCGACGGTATGCCGGCGAGTCTCGTCCACGCGTCCAGCGCAGCCTCGAAGCGGGCGAGGGCGTGCAGGTATGCCGCGCCCGTAGCGCTGACTGCGCCTTCAGGCTCGAGCAGCGCGTTGCCGTCGCCAAGTACGGCGTTAAGCGCCGCTTTTATCGCGGAGAGCGTGCCGATGTCGGACGCGAGGCTGCCGAGCGCTGTAGCGAGATCCCGCTGGAAGTCGAGCGCCTTTCCGGCTTCGGCAGCGTCGGTCGCGAGGCCGGCCCACACACCTGTTGTTTTCTCGCGCAGGCCGTCGAGCGCCGCCACGTCATCTTCGAGCACACGCAACGCGGTCAGAAGGGGAAGGTCCCCAGCCGCGTTCGGCGTGGCTGTGCCCACCGCAACGGCGGCGAGCTCGCCGGTCACCGCCCGCCTCATGACCCAGCTTCGCGGCCACCACGTCGCGCCGGCCTCGATCCAGCGCGCTTGCAGCGCGACGAGATCGAGGCGCGCCGCTTCGGGCCCATACCGTACGGAAAGTTTTTCGGTGAAGGCACGGTGGCGCGCCAGAAAATCGAGGCCGCGGGCGATGCTTTCGACCAGCATCGACGCATCGGGCCGCAGCACGAAACGCCAGTCGCGCCGTGCCGCCTGGGCAAGCGCGCGGGCGAGCGCGGCCAGCCCGTCACGGCCACGCCGATTGAGCACGACCTCGGGGAGCGCAAGTGCGCCACGGAACGCGGCAGCGGCTGTGCCCACCGCCTCAGCCGGTGCGATCAGGTCGTGCGAGGCATCGACGAGGCGCTGCTGCCATCCGGGAGACCACTCGCTGTGCGCCACCAAAGCGAGCGGGCCGCGCCTGACGGCATCCACCTGCTGCAGATCGGCATCGAGACGGTCGGCCAGGTCGTGCAGATCCTCCAGGGCCTCGGCATCGTGCGCATCGGGTGAAGGCCACGAGAGTCCGAGTCGCGGCTGCTCGCGGCCCGCAACGACACGCCCGATCGCGGCATACGCGGTCAGGCCGTTGCGATGCTTGCGGTGCAGGCGCTCGACGTAAGCATTGAGCTCGTCGCGCAGCTTCTTCAGGCGCTGCGCTTCCTTCGCCCAGGCGTCCGCGTCGATCGCGCCTTTCGCGGCCCACGCCTGGCGCAGCTGGTCGATGACGTCGAGCTTGCGGGCTTTGCTCGAATGAAGCTCGAGGCAGAAATCGCCGAGCTCGACTGCGCGCAGCCGCCGGTAGACCACGTCGAGTGCTGCGATCTTCTCGGAGACGAAGAGGACTGTCTTGCCTTCCGCAAGACACTGGGCGATGAGGTTCGAAATCGTCTGGCTCTTGCCCGTCCCTGGAGGACCCACGAGAACGAAGTCCTTGCCGCGGGCCGCCGCGAGGATCGCCGAGAGCTGAGACGAGTCGGCCGGCAGCGGACAGAAGGTGTGCTCGGGCCTCTGAGTCGAGTCCAGCGCGCGGGGATCGGGAAACGCGACCGTGCCCGGATAAGGATCGCGCGGGGTGTCGATCAGATGCCGCACCACCGGGTTCTGTTTGAGCTCGCCGGTGCGCTCGACGAGATCTTTCCACATGAGGTACTTCGCAAACGAGAAGGTCGCGAGCACGACGTCTTCGGCGACTTCCCACCCCTTGATGTCCTTCACCGCGTGCGCGACCGATTTCCAGATGCCCGCGACGTCGAGCCCATGGTCGTCTCTTTGCAGCTCGCCCGTGGAGACCGGCAGCACGAGCTTGAAATCCTGGCGCAGCATTTCGAGCAGCGTGGGATTGAAGCGCGGCTCGTCTTCGTGCAGCGTGACCGAAAAACCCGAACGGACGCTCTTGCGATTGAGGCTGACCGGCACGAGGATGAGCGGCGCGCGGTGGCGCTTGTCGTCGTTGTCCGCAGCGGTCCACGACAGGAAGCCGATCGCGAGATACAGTGTGTTCGCGCCGCCTTCCTGCAGCGTCGCGCGAGCGGTGCGGTAGAGCTCGACGAGACGGCTGTCGAGCTCCTCGCGCGGCAGGTCCACCAGGATTTCGCCGCGCTGCAGCGCTTCGAGCGCGTGCTGCCTGCGCAGGTCTTCGCGGTGACGACTCTCGTGTATCGCCTGGCTGCGCGGGTCGGCGCCGTCCATGAGATCGGGCCGCGGCAGTATCTTCAGCGCGTGGCCGAGCGCGAGCGCGTCTTCGATTTTTGCCGCGTCAGGCGTGTCGAGCCGTATCGCGCGCCTGGAAGGACGAAAGTTGAGCAGGTTATTGCGCAGCGACAGGTCGAGGAGCTTGCGCTGCCATTGATCGAGGCGGTCCCGCGGCGTGCCGGTCTCGTTCGAGTCCTGCGCCGGCGCCTCGTCGGCGAAATCGGGCGCTTCCTCGAACACCGGGTCGAGCTCCACGGCGGGGCTCGCGTGCGAAGGCGCCACGGCCTCAGCGGCAGACAGCGGCCTGATGCGCTGCATGCGTGCGCGCCGCACGTCGACCGCGAGCTCGAACGTGTCCTCTGCGGCCTCCGCAATGTGCCGCGTGGCGTGCTCGATGGCGTGACCGAATGGGGGGCAGGGGCGTTGTGCCGCGAGCGTAGTCTCGAACAACACCATCTCCTTCAGCTTCACCCGCTTGCGCAGCGCCGTCACGTCGTCGACCACCGCATTCGTGAAATCCTCGGCTTTCAGCCACACCCCGGCGAACGCATGTCCCTGAGTGAACACGACGAGCGGGTTCAGGCCGCATTGCTCGAGCGCTGCGCAAAAGAGGAGCGTCGTGTCGAGGCACGTCGCGATTCCGCCTTCGACGATCTGGCTGGGGCTGCGGACTTTCTGGCCGACATGCTCGAAGCTCGCCGGAGGCAGTGCGTAGTCGAGACCGAGCGCACCGACCGCGGTCCACAGCGCCGACGCGAGCTCCCATGCGCGTTTGGCTCCGCCCGCGTAGCCGTCCAGCGCGGCGTTCCTGCCGTGCCGGCGCAATATCTCGGCGGCGCTTTTCAGTATGCGATCGACAGCGGGATCGTTGGGCTGCACGAACGCCGCGACCATCTCGGGCACGTGCCTCATGCCGCCCCACTGGTTGCGGGCAAGCAACTCGACCGGCACCTCGAGGCGATGAAGCTCGCTTGCGCCCGACTTGATCACGAACGACGCCTGGGCGGTCTCGGCCTCGGTCAGGCGCCCGAGCAACGCGCCGTCGAGCACAACGTCCAGATCCGACACGTGATAACGCTCACCGGCGGCGACGCTCTCGATCCGCCACGTGCGCGGCTTGAGAAAGGCGGGCTCGGAAGAAAGCGTGATCTCGAGCGAGTGCAGCGGCTTCTCGGTCTCATTGACGATGACGAGCTCGCGGATGAACGGGACGGCGTTCTGATGGAACGCGAGGTTGAGGCGGGGGGAGAGGGCGGTGTCGAGGCGGATGGCAGCGGTGGTCATTTCTATCAAGCGTCCGCTTCTGGCATGGTCGTGACGTATTGCGAGCCAACAAACAGCATCAGTGCCGGGGGCTGATAATTTCAGCTATCGGACCTGCGCGCGTGAAGTTCATGAATTTGCCGACTGATATACGTCGTGCCTGCATAACTTGATTCACACTGAGATGCTTGAGTGCGTCGGGTTTGCGCAAGTCCGGGTGTGCAAGGAGCGAACGGATAGTGGACAGCGTGGCAGGCTCCTTCCAGATGGGCCACGAAAAGGAGAAACCGTCGGAGTTGAAGGCGCCTCCGATAATGCTTGGACGTATGCGTCCGGATCGATGCTCCGGCACGAGGGTCAATGCCACTAATCCGACAGCGGCGAGGCGGTTCGCTCCGTGCTGAGAGCCTACTTTGTATGCCGTATCGGTCGGGTCGCCGGCCATCAGAGCATAACGAACATCTTCCTCGGGATCCCAACGGAACGAGAACGTGGGATCGCTGCGGTGCCAAGGCTGGAACAATGCCTCGGCTAGACATTCGGCTTCCGACACGCGGACCGCTTTTTTTCCTTTGCCTCGCGGGGGAGGGGTCGCTTCTCTAGGCACGCTCGCGAGCCGCTCTAGGAAATGCTGATGGCCTTGTCCGAAAAGGAGGCAGAGGGGGGTAGGATCAACCGATTCGTTCTTGTCGTCTTTAATAGCAGCATCGCTCATCAACGCGGCAAACAGATCAGCCCGGCCACGTTCGCACAACCGGGAAGAGTCGGCTTCCCGTTTGAGTTGTGAGCGACACTCCTCTCTGGAGTAGTTCAGGTCTTTTCGGTCGCCGAAATCATGTGAGGCGGATGCAGCAGCGACGCCGCGCGCGGCTGATTCACAGACGTCATTCTGAGTTGTCGGCCTCACCAAAAATAATCTTGGCCTTAGAGGCGGAGTGTCGACGTCCCACGCTGTGCGCGGCTGAAGCTTCTCGTCGTCCGCACGTGTACTGTCTGCGATCTCAAGCGCTCGCAGCAACCCCAGCAGCGCCAGGAAGGAGAGCAGATTGTCCGGCTCGAGGCCTTCGAGCCGATGAGAGGTGGCGACAGTCATTGCTTCTTCTCCCTGGCGTCTTCGGACGCACGATGGTCTGCGAGCCGCAGGATGGCTTCCATATGGGCCAGCCCCCATATGCCATAGCGCGCCTTGAGCCGTTCGAACAGCTTCGCCCAGTCTAGACCCTTCCAATCGAAAGCCAGGGATTGAGGACCCGCGCCGGCAGGCAATTTGCGCGGCAGACCGAGCACGTTAGGCAAGTCGAGGTTCTTGGCATCCAGGGGATCGGCGTGTGGGAAAAACGGCCGACCATATCCGTGATGCACCCCGACGAGCCAGAGGACA
>JAQGNC010000646.1 GCA_028292065.1 Betaproteobacteria bacterium | reverse complement strand
CCGGGGTCTGACCCCTCCCGCTCCGGTCCGCCCGCGGTCCAATCAATCGATCTTGATTCCAGCCTGCCGGATGACTTTGCCCCACTTCGGGATCTCGGCGCGCAGCACCCGGTCGTACTCGGCGGGGCCGGCGCCGGTCGGGTCGACGCCCTGATCGATGAGGCGCTGGCGCACTTCCGGGCGAGCGACGGCGGCCGCAATCGTTGCGCTCACCTTCTCGACGATTTCGCGCGACACGCCTGCCGGCGCCGCCACGCCCCAATAGCCGACGACCGTCGCGCCGGGATATCCCGATTCGCTGAGCGTAGGCACGTTCGGCAGCGCGGGCGCGCGCGACGGTGAGGTGACCGCGAGCGCTTTGATGCGCCCTGCGCTCGCGTAAGGCGCCGCGGCGCCGATGCTCGAGAACATCAGCGAGACCTGGCCGCCGATGAGGTCCACGATCGCAAGGCCTGCGCCTTTGTAGGGGATGTGCATCATATCGACACCCGCGACCTGCTTGAACAGCTCGCCGGCCAGATGCGTTGCTGTGCCATTGCCGCCAGAGGCATAGTTGAGCGCGCCAGGCTTCGACTTCGCCAGCGCCGCCAGCTCTTTGACCGAGCGCGACGGCAGCACTGGATGCACAACGATCACGAGCGCCGCCGCACCGACGAGCGCGACCGGCTGCAGATCCTTGAGCGTGTCGAATGGAAGCTTCGCGTACAGGCTCGGGTTGGTGATCAGCGCCTGGTCCGCGATCAGCAGCGTGTGCCCGTCGGGCGGCGCTTTGGCGGCGATGTCGGTACCGATCGTGCTGCCGCCGCCAGGCCGGTTGTCGACATAGACCTGCTGCCCGAGCATTTGAGTCAGCGCGGGCGCGAGGGTGCGCGCCACGCCGTCGGTCAGCCCGCCCGGCGGATAACCGACGACCAGGCGGATATTGCGGGCGGGATAGCTTTGCGCGACGGCGGTGCTCGCCAGCGACAGCAGAATAACCAGGCTAAGCGAGCGGAGTGTTGCTCTCATTTCTTCACGTCCCCCGACTTCACCGCGTCGCTCATCTTCACCGGCGGTACGACCGGCACGATGCCGCTCATCAGCGATTGCGGAACGTCTTCCATCAGTTCCTCGATCGTGAACATCCCGTCGCCGCCTTTATGCAGCGACTTGAAGTCTTCGCCGAAGTAATAGGTGTTGATGCGGCCGCGCTCGACGTGGAAGACCTGGCCGTTGATCGTGTCGGCTTCATCGGTGCAGAGATACGCGACCATCGGCGCGATGTATTCGGGGCCGCGCGGAATCGTGGTGCGGTCGTACTGCTCCTTCGTCATCAATCCCGCTTCGAACTTGCGCCTCCGGTTTTCTTTGACTGCA
Source organism: Betaproteobacteria bacterium (assembly GCA_028292065.1). Classification (GTDB taxonomy): domain Bacteria; phylum Pseudomonadota; class Gammaproteobacteria; order Burkholderiales; family SG8-41; genus JAQGMV01. The sequence continues at coordinate 9,453 of JAQGNC010000646.1, read as the reverse complement.
TCGGTCAGCGTCATGCGAGTGTCCGCCGCGGGGCAGATCGCGTTCGCGGTGATACCGAACTTCGCGGTCTCTTTGGCGATCGAGCGCGTGAGGCCGATGATGCCGGCTTTCGACGCGCTGTAGTTACACTGGCCGACCGAGCCCTTGAACGCGTCCGACGAGAAATTCACGATGCGCCCAAACCCCGCCTGGCGCATGTACTTGATCGCGTGGTGAGCCATGTTCCAGTGCCCTTTGAGGTGCACCGTCACCACCGAATCGAAATCGTCTTCCGACATGTTCCAGATCATGCGCTCGCGCAGGTTGCCGGCGACGTTCACGAGGATGTCGATCTGGCCGTACTCGTCGACGCACTGCTTCACCATGAGGCCTGCTTTGAGATAGTCGGCGACCGAGTCGTAATTCGCCGACGCACGCCCGCCGGCCTGCCTGATCTCCGCGACCACGTCGTCTGCAGGACGCTCTTCGGTTGTTTCGCCGCCGCGCCCGACCCCGGGATCGTTGACGACGACGCTCGCGCCTTCGGCAGCGAGGCGTTTCGCGACTTCGCGGCCGATGCCGCGGCCGGCGCCGGTCACGACGGCGGCTTTTCCTTCGAGATGCATGATCTTCTCCTGTGGCGTGCGATGGCGTCAGTATACCGGCGGCATCGCCGGCGCCTCGACGCGCTGATGCTACGATGCAGGTCGACACACCGTAACGATTCGCGATGGAGGACTCATGCACCTGCCTCGACGTTGCCTCAGCGCAGTCGCACTCGCTCTCGGTTTTTCGCTCGCCGCGCCCGCAGCAGCCCAGTCGTCCGCGGCGTGGCCGATAAAACCGATCCGGATGGTCGTGAACTTCGCCGCCGGAGGCTCGACCGACATCATCGCGCGATCGATGTCGACCAGGCTCAGCGAGACGCTCGGCCAGCAGGTCGTGGTCGACAATCGCGTCGGCGTCGGCGGCAACATCGGCCTCGAAGCCGTCGCCCGCGCACCTGCAGACGGCTACACCCTGCTGCATTCCTCCGACGGCACCATCCTCATCAATCCCTTCCTCTACAAGATGCCGGTCGACGTGGCACGCGACCTCGACCCGGTCGCGCCGACAGCGAAGGCGGCGATCTTCTTCGTCGTGCGTCCGGGCCTGCCCGCGAAAAACCTGGCGGAGTTCGTGAGCTACGCGCGCGCCAACCCGGGCAAGCTCAACTACGGCTCGGCCGGCAACGGCACGCTCCAGCACGTCGCCGCCGAGATGATGATGCGCGCCGCCAACATCCAGGTGACGCACGTGCCTTACAAAGGCTCGCAGCAGGCGCTGGTCGATCTCCTCGGCGGCCAGATCGACTTCACGTTCGATCTAGGCGGCGCGATCCCGCACATCAAGAGCGACAAGGTGCGCCTCCTCGCGGTGCCGGGGCCGGTGCGCTCACCGATATTCCCCGACACGCCGACGATGGCCGAAGCGGGGACGAACGTCGACATCACGTGGATGTCGGGCGTCTACGCGCCGGCAGGCACGCCGCGCGACATCGTGTTGCGCCTGAACCGTGAGATCGGCCGCATCATGCACACGCCGGAGACCCGTGCGATGCTCACGAGCATGGCGGCCGAAGCGGTCGCGCCGATGTCGCCTGAAGCGTTCGCCGCGCACCAGCAAAAAGCTCGCGAGCGCTTCGGCGCGGTGGTGCGCGACGCGAAGATCCGGGTGGAGTGATACCGTTCGCCGTTCGTCCTGAGCGTCGCAGTGCGACACGGTCGAAGGATGAGCGACACCGTTCGTCCTGAGCGTCGCACCGCGACACGGTCGAAGGATGAACGACACCGTTCGTCCTGAGCGTCGCACCGCGACACGGTCGAAGGATGAACGACACCGTTCGTCCTGAGCGTCGCAGTGCGACACGGTCGAAGGATGAACACTATGGAAACACGCACCACTAACGAGGATCACCAAGTCATGCGAATTGCAGTCATGGGCGCCGGCGGAGTCGGCGGGTATTACGGCGCGCGGCTCGCTCACGCGGGGCACGACGTCACTTTCATCGCACGCGGCGACCATCTGCGCGCGCTGAACGCAAAAGGGCTTACGCTGCGAGGCCCTGCCGACGACATCGTCGTGAGTCCCGCGCACGCCACCGACGACCCGAGCGAGATCGCACCGGTCGACGTGGTGCTCTTCTGCGTGAAGCTGTTCGACACCGAGGACGCGGCGCGCGCGTGTCAGCCGCTGCTCGAGAACGGCGGGTTGTGCGTGAGCCTCCAGAACGGCGTCGACGGGCAGCATCGCATCAACGCGGTGCTCGGCAAACCTGTGGCGATCGGCGGTCTTGCGTTCGTGTCCGCGGTGATCGAGTCGCCCGGCGTCATCCGCTATGTGTCGACGTCGCCTTCGATCCAGTTCGGCGAAGCGGACGGGCGCGCGTCGGAGCGCACGACACGTTTTCGGGATGCGTGCATCGCGGCCGGATTCGGGGCCGAAGTCGTTCCCGACATCCGCGCGGCGCAGTGGCGAAAATTCGTGGGACTGACCACGAATGCCGCGCTGACGAGCCTCGCGCGCCAGCCTGCCGGCGTCGTCTATCACGACCCCGACCTCCTCGCGCTCGCGCGCGCCGGTTTCTCGGAAGCGGCTGCGGTGGCAAAAGCGGCCGGCGTCGAGCTGCCCGTCGATTTCGTCGAGCAGAACGTGGAGAAGCACCGGAAATTTCCGGCCGGGATGTACGCGTCGATGTACCACGATCTCGCGCGCGGGCGCAGGCTCGAGCTCGAGAGCCTCTCGGGACTCATCGTGCGCGAAGGCCGCGAGCACGCGATCCCCACGCCTTTCCATGCGTTCGCGTATGCGTGCCTGAAGCCATACGTGAACGGAGCGCCGGCGGCACCCGTGGAGCGCACATCGTGAATCGTACCCGCGAAGTTGGCACGGCCATCATGATCGGCTCACTGCTGCTCGTATCCGCGGCTGTGCACGCACAGGCGGGCAAAGCGCAGGCGCCGGGCTACCCGACCAAGCCGATACGCCTCATCAACCCGCTCGCGGCAGGCGGACCGACGGACATCCTGAGCCGGATGATCGCGCAGCCGATGTCGGAATCGCTGGGCAAGCAGATCGTCGTCGACAACCGTCCGGGCGCGAGCGGCAACATCGCCGCGGAGATCGCCGCGAAAGCGCCGCCCGACGGACACACGCTGTTCATCGCGGGGAGCGGCAATTTCGCGATCAACGTGAGCCTCTTCAGGAACCTGCCGTACGACCCGGTGCGCGACTTCGCGCCGATCGCACTGATCGCGACCGCGCCTTATATCGTCGCGGTCCACTCGTCGGTCGCGGCGTCTTCGGTGAAGGAGCTGATCGCGCTCGCGAAAGCGAAACCCGGGGCGCTCAATTACGGCGCGGTGACCGGCAACGGCGCGCATCTGGCGATGGAGCTTTTCAAGACCGCGTCGGGCGTGAGCATCGTGCACATCCCGTACAAAGGCGCGAACCTCGCGACGAACGACGTGGTGAGCGGCCTCATCCAGACGACGATGGCGTCCACCCCGGGTGTCATGCCGCAGGTGAAAGCGGGCAAGCTGAGAGCGCTCGGCATCACGAGCGCGAAGCGTTCGAGCGTGCTCCCGAACCTGCCCACCGTCGCCGAGACGCTGCCCGGCTTCGAAGCGACGGTCTGGTACGGCCTCGCCGCCCCGGCAGGCACGCCGCGCGAGATCATCCGCCGCCTGAACGCGGAAGTGAACGAGGTCGTGAAGAACCCGACGTACCGCGAGCGCATGATCGCGGCGGACTACGAACCGGCATCGGGCACACCCGAGCAGTTCGGTGCTTTCATCAAGAGCGAGATCGTGAAGTGGGCGGCGGCGGTGAAGATCTCGGGCGCGAGAGCTGAGTAGCTTCAAAGTCAAAGCATTCAACGCGAAGGACGCAAAGGACGCAAAGGACGCAAAGGAAACGCGAAGGAAAGCGTTCGATTAGCGTCATCGGCGATATCCACGCGCGGGCGGGTAGAAGTCAACGTTGACCGCCCTCATCAAAAACGGCGTTACGACGAAGCATTTGTTTTACTTCGCGTCCTTCGCGTCCTTCGCGTTAAAGCTTTAAAGGGTTTCAAACCATGCCGATCTACAAAGTCGACAACAAACCTTTCGAAGGCCCTCACGTCCTCGACGATCCGCCGCCTTTCCACGAAAAGCTGCTGAGCTACGGCGAGCGGCCTTACTGGTCGCCCGACGGCACGCGCATCGCTTTCATCGACACCAACTACGGTGACGTGTGCGAGATGGATTTCGCGACTCGCGAGGTACGCAATCTCACGCAAGGACTCGGCGATCACCATGCCTTTCTGCGGGTGCTTTACCTGCCGAACGGGGACTACCTGCTCATCGGTCCGAAAGTTTTCAAGGACCGCCACACGAGCCGCCATCTCGACTCGGAGTTATGGGTCATGGACAAGGCGGCGAAGACGCCGCCGAAGCCGCTCGGACGCAGGATCGCTGAAGGCGCTGCCGTATCGGCGATCGCCAACCGCGTCGCGTATGCGATCCACGGCGGCCACGAGCCGCGTCTCGGCACCATCGACGATTTCGAGTGCCACGTCATCGATCTCGCGTACGGGCCTGACGGCGCCGAAGTTGCGAACGACCGGATCATCTACCGCAGCGTCGAAGGGCGCAGGCCCGAGCCGCAGGATTTCCGCCACGGCGACAGCGAAGTGATCTTCGCCGAATACATGGGCCCGAGAGACCGCGTCAGCGAGTGGAAGACGGTGACGCGGGGAATCGATCTCGCGACGCTCGACGTGCGCACCTACATCGACGAGCCGCTGACCCACAACGAGTGCGAAGGCATCTTCCCCGACCACGAGCACATCTGCCTCGAATCGTCGTGCGATCTGCCGAACCAGTTCCCGCCTTTTGACCTGTGGAAACTGAAGCTCGACGGCAGCGGCAGGCGCGTGCGCATGACGCGCATGTTCGAGCGGCCGCCGTGGCGCGCGAGCAACTCGAACGTGAGCCCCGACGGCCGGTGGCTCGCGTTCATGGTGAACACCTACACGAGCGAGCCGGGTTTCGGCATGGGGCTCGGGCTCATGGACCTGCACGCGTGGGAGAAAAGCGGCTTTGCACAGGAATGGGAGACGCCGGCGGAGCGCGCTGCGCTGCACCCGTCGGATTGACGCAGAAAGCTCTGGAGCGCGTGCTCACCGGACAAGGCGCCCGAGGTGAGCCCGCCGGCGCCGGTGCGCAGCCGGCTGCGGCCGGTTCTGCGTCGGGTTCAATGACGACGTAATGCGCGCGAGCGGAGTGGGCGCGTTCTATGCATACGTACAGTCAACTTGACAACTTTATGCCGCATCGTGAAATCTAAACTGATAGTGGTCGTGGCAACAGCACTGACGCTGTTCGCAAGCTCGGCGTTTGCGGACCCGGTCGGGGTAATGAAGCGAGCGAACGGGCGCGTGACCATCGAGCGCAGCGGCGTGCAGGTGCCGGCGCTGCCGGGCGCCGAGCTGCAGCGCGGCGACCGGGTGATCACCGGCGAGGACGGCTATGCCAGCGTGAGCATGCGCCGCACGGCACCGCTGACGATCGGGCCGGGCAATGACGTAGCGCTGGACCGCTACGCTGCCGACGCGGCTCCGGTCGTGAAAAGACCGGCCCCGGCGATTCTTCAAAGCCTCGCGTCGTTCCTGGCGGTGAATCGGCAGCGGTAGGGGTCTGACCCCGGCTTCGGGGGTCAGCCCCAGCTTTGGGGTCTGACCCCGGCTTTTTGGGGTCAGACCCCGGTTTGAACCAGGGACGCCCGTTTAAACCGCCCTACTCCCAGATCCCCTTAGGCAGCGGCAATCCCTTGAGGTCCGCGTCGGTCACCGGGGTGTCGATCGCGATCTCCCAGCGCTCGAGCAGCGCCATGAGCTGGCGCACGTGCTGCGCCGAGTGCCAGACGCAGCGCTCGAGCACGTCGCGCAGCGGCTGGTCGCCGTAATACGTCGGCACCCGCTCCTCGCACGACTTATCGGCCCTGCCCTGCCACCAGTCGGAGACGCGCGCGGTGACCGCGGCGCCGTAACCCGCGATGTCAGCGCCTTCGCGCATCGTCTCGCCCGGGGGTACGTTCGGGCGCTCGACCGTCATCTCCCCGCCTTCGGTCACTTCGAGAAACGCTTCGGCGATCCGGAACACGTGAAACGCGAGGTAGCGCACCGAGCGGTCGCGGTTCGCCACCGCACGCTCGTCGAGCCTGGCGGTCGGGAGCTGCCGCACGAAACGCTGCGCGGCTTCCAGCACGAACAGCCACTTGGGAACGAGCTCGGCCGGCGTGAGCGCGACCTGCCCGGGCGCCTTGACGCCGACGAGCTCGGCGACGTCGGCGATCACCTGGCCGAAAACGAACTTGTCGCCCTTCGCCACGACGGGCACGTTGCGCACGCCGAAAGCGAGGAGCCGCGCCATCCCGTCAGGCTGGGCCATGACGTCGACGACTTCGAAAGTCACACCGGATCGCGAAAGAAACTCTTTCGCCCTGAGACAGCTGCTTCAGCCGGGTTTGGTGAAAAGGGTGATGGCCTCGGCCATGGAGTGCTCCTTGGGTGAGTGGGAGGGATGCCAGGCCAGCATCATAAAGACAGCTGGACACTCGCGCATTCACGATTGGTTATCGCCGCGTTTCCGGCGCGCGGCGGCGACCCGACACCCGGGCGATAATACGGCTCCCCGACCCGCTCTGCCCGCCTTTTGCGATTCGACCTCACGACCCTGAAGTTCTTCCTCGCGGTATACGAGGAGCGCAGCATGGCCAAAGCCGCCGAGCGCGAGCACATCACCCCGCCCGCGATCAGCAAGCGCATCGGCGAGCTCGAGTCCTCGCTCGGGGTGGTGCTGTTCGAGCGCTTGAGCACCGGGATCAGGCCCACGCCCGCCGGCGACGCGCTCGCCGCCGAAGCGCGAGCCGTGTTCCACAGCCTCGACCGCATGCACGGGCGTTTGAGCGAGTATGCGAGCGGCCGGCGCGGGACCGTGCGCCTCTACTCCAATCCGTCGGGGCTCGTCGCCTCGCTCGCCGAGGACTTGAAGTCGTTCATCGACGCGCACGGCGAAGTGAGCGTGCGCCTCGACGAGCATCACAGCGACGACGTGGTGCGCGGGGTGGCCGAAGGCGACGCGGACATCGGCATCTTCGCGCACCACATCGGCGCCGAGGACCTGACCATCGTCCCGTATCGCAGCGTCCAGCTCGTGCTGGTCGTGCCCCGGGAGCACCCGCTCGCAGGCGCGCGCCGCGTGGCTTTCGCCGAAGCCGCGGAGCATGAATTCGTCGGCCTGACCGAAGACAGCGCGATCGGCGCGCTGGTCTCGAGCATCGCCTCGGCGCAGGGACTGAAGCTGCGCAGCCGGGTGAGCGTCACCGGGTTCGAAGCACTGAGACGGATGGTGCACGCGGGACTCGGGATCGGCGTGGTGCCGGCGTCCCGCGGCTTCGACACCGGCCGCGCCGCCGAGCTCGTCTGCGTGCCGCTCACCGACACCTGGGCCCAGTACCGCCTCAACCTGTGCACCCGCTCGCCCGACACCCTGTCGATGGCGGCGCGGCTGATGGTCGACCACCTGCTGGCGGCCGCGCAGTAAAGAATCGCCCCGAATCGCCGTTATCGCTACGATCGATGAGGGGTTTCTTTTGGCATTCGGGCTGTTCAGACGCGGGGTCGCCGCGCTCGCTATCCTGGTTGGGCTGCAGCCGCTCGCGCGCGCCGGGGAGCCGGCGTATTCGTTCAACGTGCTCAACCACCGTTCGATCGCGCTGACTGCGCGGTACTGGAACCCGATCCTCCTCTACGTCAGCCGGACAAGCGGCGTGCCGCTCGAGCTCAAGCTGAACCGGACCGCGCAGGAGAACACGGCCAAAGCGGAAACCGGCGTCTACGATTTCGTCTACACCAACCACTTCTTCACGCCCGAGCGCGACCGCCTCGGCTACCGCGTCATCGCGCGGCCCGCGGGTCCCGGCATACGCGGGCAGATCGTGGTCGGGCGCGATTCGCCGATCAGGGATCTGCACGAGCTCGAAGGCAAAGAGGTCGCTTTCCCGACGCCCGACGGTTTCACCGGTTACTGGGTGCCGATGGATCAGCTCGTCAACAGCAACGTCCACGTGAAACCGGTCTTCGCGGGTAACCAGGAAGCATCGATCGGGCTCCTGAGGCGCGACGAGGTCGCAGCCGCCGGCGTCAACAGCTCGGTGCTCGAGCGCTTCTCGCGCCGCAGCGATTTCGGCTACCGCGTGCTCTGGAGCTCGCGCCTCTACAACGACCTGTGCATCATGGCCAAGCCCACCGTGCCGAAAGAGAAGACGGCCGCGGTGAGAGCGGCTTTCGTCGGCATGGCCAGGGACCCGAAAGGCCTGAAGATCCTCGAAGCGGGCGCCGGGTTGCTCAAGCTCGAAGACGACCTGGGATTCGTCGCGGCCGACAACCGCGATTACGACAGCTATCGCGCGTTCTACAGGCAGACGCGGGTAAAGCCGTAATGCTGCTGCAGGCGGGGCGCCTGCGCTACCAAGACCTGCGTAGCGCAGGCGCCCTCGCCTGCAGCCGAAAACCCGCCGCCGCACACACGCTTCGCGACGCGGTGTTCAAACCTCCTTTGCGTCCTTGCTCTTTCGTTCGCGTCCCGCGATTTCCTGCTGTTTCTTTCGAAGCCCGCCGCAGGTGCGCTACCCTGTCGCACGCAACCTTCCCGGGAGAGAGGCATGCTGGTTCGTGGCGTAGTGGTGAGCGCATTCGTGTCAGCCGCGCTGCTGTCGAGCGCGACGGCCTTCGCCCAGACCTGGCCTGCGAAGCCGATCCGCGTGGTCGTCCCTTTCCCGCCGGCCGGCTCGACCGACGTGCTCGGCAGGATCGTCTCGTCCAAGCTCGGCGAAGCGCTCGGGCAGCAGGCGATCGTCGATAACCGCAGCGGCGCAGGCGGTGTGATCGGCACCGAAGTCGTCGTGAAATCGCCGCCCGACGGCTATACCCTGCTCTTCTCCGCGAGCGCGCCGATCGCGATCAACGTGACGCTCATGAAGAACATCCCGTACGACCCGCGCCGCGACCTCGCGCCGGTGAGCCGCGTCGGCTCGGTGCCGCTCGTGCTCGTCGTGCATCCGGTGGTGCCCGCGCGCTCGGTGAAAGAGCTGATCGCGCTCCTGCGGGCGCGCCCGAACGATTTCAACTACGCGTCCGCGGGCAACGGAACGCCGCAGCACCTGTCGGCCGAGCTCTTCAAGACGCTCGCCGGGGTGCAGATGAGGCACGTGCCTTACAAAGGCTCGGGTCCCGCGATCACCGACGTCATCGCGGGCCAGGTGCCGATCACTTTCGAAGTGTTCATCACGGCGCTCTCTTACGTGAAATCCGGACGGCTGCGGGCGCTCGCACAGACTGCAGCCACGCGCTCGGTCCATCTGCCCGACGTGCCGACGATCAATGAGACC
>JAQGNC010000639.1 GCA_028292065.1 Betaproteobacteria bacterium | reverse complement strand
CAGTACCGAGGTGCCGCCGCCGGTGCGATACACGATGTCGGTCTGGTCGGGGACTTCGCCGGACGGCACCGCACCCAGGCTGTACGCCTGCGAGCCGACCACGAGCGCCTGGCCCGAGCCGATGCTGACGCTCACGTTGCCGTCGGCCTGCGTGACCGCGGTCGCGCCGACCATCGAGTTGAGCTCGCCGATCAGCTGGTCGCGCTTGTCGAGCAGGTCGTTCGGCTGGTTGTCGGGGCTCGCGCCGGTCGCCGAGATGCGCGCGTTGAGCGACGCGATCTCGCGCGCATACGCGTTGACGCTCGAGACCGTGCTCTCGATCTGCGCGTTCACGCCGCGGTTGATTTCGACCAGGCGGTTGTCGAGCGACTGGAAGCGTGCGGAGAGCGTCGTCGCCGCCGAGATCATCGCCTGGCGCGAAGGCGCGGACGCCGGATTGCTGGCGACTTCGTGCACGCTCGAGAAAAACGCCTGGAGCTGCGGCGCGAGCCCCGCGCTCGGGTCGGAGAGCAGGCTGTCGATCTGCGCGACCTGCGAGTTGTACGCGGCGTAATAGCTCGCGTGCGCCTGCGCGCGGTTCGCCTGGCCGTCGAGGAAATCGCTGTAGACCCGGCGCACCGTCTCGACGTTGACGCCCTGGCCGATGAAGCCGCCGCCGGTCATCTGCGGCGTGGAGTTGCTCTGCACCACCTGCTGACGGTGGAAACCCGGGGTGCTCGCGTTGGCGATGTTGTGACCGGTCGTGACCAGCCCTGCCTGGGCGGCGGTCAGACCGGAAATGCCTATGCCGAATAACCCGCTGGACATGGGGTGCCTTAGGTCGGATCGCTCGCGAACGCAGGCGCGCAGCCGAGTGCCGCCGGCTGCGCGATTGCGTTCGTGAACGACCCGGATTGGATGTTCTCTACGACGTTAACGGCGCTCGGCCGAAAAACTTGCGCGCTCACGCCGAGAGTCCCTGGCGCATGACGCTGCCGGTGATGATGCGGGTGAGCTTGCTCGCGTACGCCGGATCGGTCGCGTAGCCCGCTTTCTGCAGCCCCTGGGCGAAAGCGTGGGGATCGTTGCCGGCCTGGAGCACCGCCGCGTAACGCGGGTTGCCTTTCAACAGGTTGGCGTAATCCTTGAACGCTTCGCCGTACGACGAATACTGGCGGAACTTGTCGACGACTTTCTGTTTGACGCCGGAGACGAACTCGGTCGTCTTCGCCGCCGCGGTCTCGCCGTCCCAGGAGCGGCCGGCTTTCACGCCGAACAGGTTGTGGGTCGCGCTGCCGTCGCGTGCCTTGATCTCGCGGCTGCCCCAGCCCGATTCGAGCGCGGCCTGGCCGATGATGAAGTGCGGCGGGAGGCCGGTCTCTTTCGCGGCTTCGACCGCGTGCGGCCACATCTTGTCGATGAAGGCGCGCGCTTTGGAAGTGGTGCCGACCGGCGGCACCGGCGCGGCCGCACCCGGTTCACCGACCGGTGCGGTCTGCTGGTTGCGCTGGGCGCCATTGAGGTTGAGCGCGGGGGCCGTCACGCCGGCCGCTTCCGCCGCCGCGCTGCCGCTGCCTTTCGCAAGCTGTTTGGCCATGACGTCGGCCAGACCGACGCCGCGCGCCGACATCGCCTGGGCGAGCTGCTGGTCGAGCATCCCGGTGTACATGCGGGTCTGCTCGCTGTCCATCATCCCGTCCTGCGGCGTCGCGTCGCGCATGCTTTTCAGCAGCATGTTGACGAACAGGGTCTCGAACTGGCGGGCCGCGTCCTTGATCGACTTCTCGGGAGCTGCGCCTGCGGAGGAGCGCAGCTTTTCGAGACCGCGCGGATCGAGTGCGAGAGAGGCGGAGGCTGGCGTCATGTCAGATGATCTCGAGCTCCGCGCGCAGCGCGCCGGCGGCTTTCATCGCCTGCAGGATCGAAAGCAGATCCTGCGGCGTCGCGCCGATCGCGTTGAGCGCTTTCACCACTTCGCCCAGGTTGGCACCCTTCACCATCATGAGCTGCCCTTTGTCCTGCTTGATCTCGATCTGGGTGCGCTCGGCGACGACCGTCTGGCCGCCGCGCGAAAACGCCGTGGGCTGGCTGATCACCGGCTCGGTCGAGATCGACACCGAAAGATTGCCGTGAGCCACCGCGCACGTTTCGACGGTGACCGTCTGGTTCATGACGACCGAACCGGTGCGCGCGTTGACGATCACTTTCGCCGACGCAGCACCCGGCGTCACGTTGAGGCTTTCGATCTGCGAGAGGAAGGCGACGCGCTGGGTCGGGTCGGCAGGCGCGGTGATCTGCACCGTGCGGCCGTCGATCGCCGTGGCGATCTCGCCGAAAACCCCGTTGATCGCGACCACGATCCGCTCGGTCGTCGTGAAATCGGTCGAGTTGACCGCGAGGGTGACGATGCCGTCGCGGGCGAGACCGGTCGGCACCACGCGCTCGACCGTCGCGCCGCCGGCGATACGTCCCACGCTCAGATGGTTCACGGTCACGCTGCTGCCGCCGCCGGAGGCGCCGATACCGCCGACGAGCACGTTGCCTTGCGACAGGCCGTAGACCTGTCCGTCGGCGCCTTTGAGCGGCGTCAGGAGCAGCGTGCCGCCGCGCAGCGATTTGGCGTTGCCGAGCGACGAGACCGTCACGTCGAGCGCCTGGCCGGGCCGTGCGAACGCGGGAAGCGTCGCGGTCACCATGACCGCGGCGACGTTCTTCAGCTGCAGGTTGGTACCGGGCGGCAGCGTGACCCCGAGCTGCGAGAGCATCGTGGTCAGGCTCTGGACCGTGAAAGGCGTCTGCGTCGTCTGGTCGCCGGTGCCGTCGAGGCCGACCACGAGGCCGTAGCCGATGAGGGCGTTCGAGCGCACGCCCTGGATCGAGACGAGGTCCTTGATGCGCTCGGCGTGGGCGGGGGGGGTGAAGGCTGCGCCCGTCACGGTCGTCATTGCGAGGAGCGCTGCGACGAAGCAATCCCGAGACGCTCGCAAGCCGAACACGCTTTTGCGTGCCCCACGGGATCGCCACGGCGCCGCTTGCGGCGCCTCGCGATGACAAATGTTCACAGTGTCGGTCATGGCAATCACTAGAAAGGCAGTACGTTGAGGAAGAAGCGCGTCAGCCAGCCGGTCTGCTGGTTCTCGGCGACTGCGCCGCTGCCGCGGTATTCGATGCGCGCGTCGGCGATCTGCGTCGACTGCACCGTGTTGCCGGCGGTGAGCTGGATCGGGTTGATGATTCCGGAGAGGCGGATGAATTCGGAACCCTGGTTGATGCCGACCTGTTTCTCGCCGCTCACCAGGAGGTTGCCGTTGGGCAGCACGTCGGTGACGGTCACGGTGATGATGCCGGTGAAGCCGTTGGCGCTCGCGCTCTCGCCTTTGCCGTCGAAAGAGAAGTCGGAGGTCGCACCGAGGGTCGAGCCGAGGAAAGACTTGCCGGGCAGGCCATGCAGCGCGTTCACGCCGAAGCTGTTGTTGCTGCCGCGTGCGGTGTTGGTGTTCGACTTCTTGCTCGCGTCGGTCTTCTCGGTGATCTGCACCGTGATGATGTCGCCGACGTTGCGCGCGCGGCGGTCTTCGAAGAGCAGCCCGCTCGAAAAGCCCGCGGTATAGATCGAGCCTTCGGTGCGCGCGACCGCCGCCGGCGCCGAAGGCCGCACGCTGATCGGCTGGTGGACGCTCGTCGGCGGGGTGACGGTGATGCAGCCGGCGCTTGCGGTTGCGAACAGCGCGAGAGTCAAAATCGTTTTGGTGTTCATCGTAAGTCCTGTGTAGTTCCGTCATCGCGAGGAGCCGCCAAAGGCGACGCGGCGATCTCGTGGCGCGCGCTGCTTTGTTTCGAGGGCCTCGTATCACGCCGGGGTCAGACCCCTCTTTCCTGGATCACACCGGGGTCTGACCTCTGCTTCCCTGCATCACACCGGGGTCTGACCCCACAAAGCCGGGGTCAGACCCCGAGTTACGCGCTTCGCGCCGGATTAGAGTTGCGCCAGCTTCTGGAGCATCTGGTCCGACGTCTGGATCGCCTTCGAATTGATCTCGTAGGCGCGCTGGGTCTGGATCATGCCGACGAGCTCTTCGACGACGTTCACGTTCGAGGTCTCGACGTAACCCTGGTTGAGCAGGCCCATGCCGTTGGTTCCGGGAGCGTTGGTTCCGGGCGTGCCCGACGCAGCGGTCTCGATGTAGAGGTTCTCGCCCATGCTCTGCAGTCCCGCCGGGTTGACGAAGCCGGAGAGCTGCAGCGTGCCCACCTGCGTCGGCGCGGTCTGGCCGGCGCGCGTGACCGACACGACACCGTCGCGGCTGACCGTGATCGACAGGGTGTTCGGCGGAATGGTGATCGCGGGCTGGACCTGGAAACCGCTCGCGGTGACGAGCTGGCCCTGCGCGTTGACCTGGAAAGCCCCGTCGCGCGTGTACGCCGCGGTGCCGTCGGGCATCTGCACCTGGAAAAAGCCGTTGCCCTGGATCGCGACGTCGAGCGGGTTCGAAGTCTGCTGCAGGTTGCCCTGCGAGAACATGCGCTCGGTCGCGACCGGTTTCACACCGGTGCCGAGCTGCAGGCCCGAAGGCAGCTGCGTCTGCTGCGAGGACTGCGCGCCGGGCTGGCGGATCGTCTGGTACAGCAGGTCCTCGAACACCGCGCGGCTTTTCTTGAAGCCGTTGGTGCTCACGTTCGCGAGGTTGTTCGCGGTCACGTCCATCTGGGTCTGCTGTGCGTCCAGGCCCGTTTTCGAAATCCATAGCGATCGGATCATTGTTTAGCCTCTGCTGCTTATCGGTTCATCGAGAGGAGCTGGGTCGCCTGGCGGTCGTTGCCGTCGGCGTTCTGGAGCACTTTCATGTGCATGTCGAACTGGCGCGCGAGCGCGATCATGCTCACCATCGCGTCGACCACGTTCACGTTGCTGCCTTCGAGCGCGCCGCCCTGCACTTTCACTTTGGGGTCGACGTCGACCGTCGTGCCGGGCTTCACCCTGAAGATCCCGTCGTCGCCGCGAACGAGCTGCTGCTCGGGCGGGTTGACGAGCTTGATGCGGCCGATGCTGATGACCTGTGTGGCCTGGTTGGTGTTCGGCACGGTCGAGACGGTGCCGTCGCCGCCGACCGTGATGCGGGTGTTCTCGGGGACTGCGATCGGGCCGCCGTCGCCGAGCACGTTCAGCCCGTTGCGCGTCTGGAGCACGCCGTTGACGTTGACCTGGAGGCTGCCGTTACGCGTATAGCCTTCCGAGCCGTCGGCAAGCTGCACCGCGATCCAGCCCGCACCTTCGACCGCGACGTCGAGATCGCGGCCGGTCTGCTGGATCGGGCCGGGCGTGAAGTCGGCCCCGGGCGTCGAATCGACCACGAAGGCGCGAGTCGCCGCACCGGCGCCTTGCGTCTCGGCGGCGCGGAAAGCGCCGATCTGCGCGCGAAAGCCGTTGGTGCCGGCGTTGGCGAGATTGTTCGCCACCGTCGCCTGCTGCCCCATCATCTGTTTCGCGCCGCTCATCGCGACGTAAATCATGCGGTCCATGGTGTCTCCACTATCTCACTGCAGTACTTCCAAACCGGGGTCAGACCCCAACCGGGAAAACCGGGGTCTGACCCCCTCCCGTTCAAACCGGGGCCAGCCCCAACCGCGAAAACCGGGGTCTGACCCCTCCCCTTCACCCTTCACCCTTCACCCTTCACCCGACCATCAACGCAAGTTGACGATCGTCTGCAGCACCTGGTCCTGCGTCTTGATCGTCTGCGCGTTGGCCTGGTACGCGCGCTGCGCGGTGATCATGCTCACCAGCTCCTGCGTGAGATCGACGTTCGAGTCTTCGACCGACGCCGATTGCAGCGAGCCCAGGCTGCCGGTCTGCGGCGAGCCGATCACCGGTCCGCCCGATTCCGCGGTCTCCTGCCACAGGTTGTCGCCCATGCTGCGCAGCCCCTGCGGGTTCGCGAAGTTGCCGAGCACGACCTGACCGAGCGTGTTCGCCTGGCCGTTGGTATAGCGGCCCGAAATGAGGCCGTTGTCGGAAACGTCGAAGCCGGTGAGACGGCCCGAGGTGTATCCATTCTGTGAAAGCGTGGTCACGCCGAAGTCGGCGCCGAACTGGCTCGTGCCGGTGAAATCCATCTGCATCGCGAGCGGGCTCACCGCGCCGCCGGCGACGTTGAGCTGAACGCCGGTCATCGGCTGCGGGGTCGTGAGCGTGCCGCTGCTGTTGAAGTTGAGGGTTCTCGGGACGCCGAAACCGGAGCCGGGAGGCGCAACCGCACCGAGGTCCACCGCCGACACCGGGCCGCCGTCGACCGTCGCGTGCATGTCCCACTGCCCCGGGGTCGCGGTCTTCACGAAATACATCGTGAGCGCGTGCGCGTTGCCGAGCGAATCGTAGACGGCGCTCGAGGTCGAGCTCGTGTAAGTCGACACGTTGGTCGGGTTGAACGCGGCGGTGATGAGAGTCGAGCGCGAGTCGAGGTTGAGCGTGCCGGCCATCTCGGTCGTCGACGACGGGTCGATGTCGGCGGTGGCAAGCCTCAGCGGCACGGGCGAGGAGGTCACGATGTTGTTTTTCGAATCGACGGTGTAACCGGTCAGGCGCAGGCCGTCGGAATTGACGATGTAGCCGCTGCCGTCGAGGTGCATCTGGCCGTTGCGCGAATACGCCGCGCTGCCGTTGCTGTCGAAGCGGAAGAAGCCGCGCCCGTTGATCGCGAGATCGAGCGGGCTGTTGGTCACCGTGATGTTGCCCTGGGTGAATTCCTGCTGCACCTGCGCGACCTTCACGCCGATGCCGACGTTGCCGGCGCCGCCGCCCGCGAGCGAGCTCGCGAAGACGTCGGCGAAGATGGCGCGCGAGCTCTTGAAGCCCACCGTGTTCGCGTTCGCGTCGTTGTTACCGATGATGTCGATGTTCTTGGCGGAAGCGTTCAGGCCGGAGAGGCCGGATTGGAAACCCATGGTTGCAGCTCCGATTAAAGGATTTGTTTGACGTCGGCCATACCGATGCTGCCGCCGCCCTGAAGATTCAATCTCATGCCGCTGCTGGAGAGCGACACCCCGTCGACCTTGCCGAGCGTGACCGGCTCGGCTGCGATCGCCGTGTTGCCGCGCGCGGCGGTTATCTGGAACACGTACTGGCCGGCGGCGGCGGTCGCACCCGCGTCGGTCTTGCCGTCCCATTCGAAACCCGACATGCCGGTAGGCGCCGAGCCGAGCTCGATGCGCCGGACCACTGTGCCCGCGGTGTCCGCGATCGAGACGAAGACGCGGTCCGCCGGCTGGGTGAGGTTCACCGCGCCAACCGCTTTGCCATCGACGAGGTTGAGATAGGAGCCGGTCGCGTACACCTGCCTGCCGATCATCGAGGCCGACTGCACCGACTGGGTCGCGAGCAGCGAGCCCGAAAGACTCTGCACCGTGGTGTTGAGCTTCTCGATGCCGCTGACGGTGTTGATCTGCGCGAGCTGCGAGGTGACCTGCGCGTTATCGAGCGGGTTGAGCGGGTCCTGGTTCTTCATCTGCGTGACGAGGAGCTTCAGGAAGCGGTCCTGCTGATCGGCCGCGGCGGTCGGGGCCTTGTCCGACGAGCTGCCGGCGAGCGCCGTGGCGTTCGTCGCGTTCGCGGTGGCCGTGTTCGTGCCCGTGCCGGTGGTGCTGCCGGACGAGCTCGAAAGTGTCTTGATCGAGCTCAGGACCGAGAGGCCGGTTCCGATCGCAGCGAGTATGGGAAGCATGTGTTGTCGTCCTTGTCGGCGGTTTACTGGCCAATCTGCAGCGTTTTGAGCAGCAGGGTCTTCGCGGTGTTCATGAGCTCGGCGTTGGTCTGGTAGGAGCGCGAAGCCGAGATCATGTTGACCATCTCTTCGATGACGTTCACGTTGGGCATGCTCACGTAACCGTCCTTGTCGGCGAGCGGGTGGCGCGGGTCGTGCACGCGGCGGCCGGGCGTCTGGTCCTCGACAATGCTCGAGACCCGCACGCCGACCGCGTTGTCCGGGGTCACCGGCTGCGCGGTGAACACGACCTGTTTCGCGCGATACGGCTGGCCGGTGGAAGTCGTCGCGCTGTCGGCGTTCGCGAGATTGCTCGCGGTCGTGTTCAGGCGCTGCGACTGCGCGGTGAGCGCGCTTCCGGAGACGTCGAGTATGCTGAAAAGTGACATGTCGGTTTCCCTCGGGGTCAGACCCCGTTTTGGGGTCTGACCCGGTTTGGGGTCTGACCCCGGTTTTTTGGGGTCAGACCCCGGTTTGATCTAGGACTACCCCTGTATCGCCGCCAGCATCGACTTGATCTGCCCCGTGACGAACATGACCTGCGCTTCGTAGCGGATCGCGTTCTCGGCGAACTGCGCGCGCTCGACGTCGATGTCGACCGTGTTGCCGTCGACACTGCGCTGGACCGCGCTGCGATACATGACCTCGGCGCCGGGCACCGCGCTCTTGTCGGCACTCAACGGCTGCAGCTTCGACTGCGACGCCTGTGCATTCTTCAGCGCCGAGACGAAATCGATGTCGCGCGCCTTGTAGCCTGGCGTGTCGGCGTTCGCGATGTTCGACGCGATCAACTTCTGCCGCTCCGCGTGCAGAGTCAGCGCGGCCTGGTGAAACTGAAAAAGTCCGTCGAGCTTGGTCATCTCAAGTGCTCCCGCTTCTTGGCGTGGATCGAATAGTAGGAGCAGACCCGCAAGACCGATCGATGGATAAAGCACCGAAAACCGGTTCAATTTCGAAGCTTGCGCGTGTGTCTTTTCCGCGAGAATGCAACGCTGACAGGACCCCCTGCGCCCCTAGCGGCGCCGCTTGAAGCCCCAAGGACCGACGATGAAACCATTCCTGAGACTCACCGTTTTCGCCCTCCTCGCCGCGTGGACCGCTGCGGCGCAGGCGCAGGCCGCACCGGCGGGCAGCCTCCCGCTGCAGGCGCAGCAGCCCCACGCCACCATCCAGCGGGCGATCGAGGAATTCCTGCGGGTGCAGACCAACGGGCTACCCGGCAAGGCGACCGTCACCGCCGGCGCGATCGACCCGCGCCTGACGCTCGCCGCGTGCGGCGCGATGGACGTCTTCAGTCCGCCGGGCAGCCGCCTGTGGGGAACGACCTCGGTCGGGGTGCGCTGCGGCGCGCCGACCCCGTGGACCATTTACGTGACCGTGACCGTGCGGGTGACCGGCTCCTACGTCACCAGCGCCCGTGCGCTCTCCTCGGGCCAGCCGCTCGCCCAGGGCGACCTGTCGGTCATGAACGGCGACCTCACCCAGATGCCCGCCGGCGTCGTCACCGATCCCGCCCAGGCGATCGGCAAGACCCTGACGGTATCGATCGGCGCGAACCAGGCGCTGCGCGCCGACCTCCTGCGCACGCCGAACGCGGTGCTTCAGGGACAGAGTGTGAAAGTGGTCTCGCAGGGCGCGGGCTTCAGCGTCGCGGCCGACGGCAAGGCGGTGACCAACGCCGCTGCCGGCCAGGTCGCCCAGGTGCGCATGAATTCCGGCCAGACGATCAGCGGGATCGCTCGGGCCGACGGCAGCGTAGAGATAAAATTCTGAACAGGATCATGAGCTTGAGGTGAGGTCCTCAAGCCAGCGTAAAGCCGGTCGATAATATCGGAGCAGGCCCAGACCCATCCGCTAAAGTAGCGGGTAAAAGGGCCGTTAATCTCCACAGCACCCTTTTTGAGGGCTGGAAATATGAAAATCGACCCGACGTTAAAGACCCTCGCCCCGACCCCGGTGGCGGAGGATCGTACCCGCAGCCAGAAACAGGCTGAAGAACCGGCGGTGAAACCGCGCGGCGAAGTCCAGGTGAGCTCGCTGTCGTCCAAGCTTCGCGAGATCGAAGCCGGGCTCGGCAAGGAAAAGACCGTCGACACCCAGCGTGTCGCCGAGATCAAGAAAGCGATCGACGAAGGCCGCTTCGAAGTGAATTCGCACGCCGTCGCCGACCGCCTGATCGACAACACCCGAGACTTTCTCAGGGCCCACAAGCAGTAAAACGCAACCATGTCGCAGCTTTCAGCGCAGCTTGCCGCTTCGATCGGTTCGGAGCGCGCAGGCGTTCAGGCACTGGTCGAGGTGCTCACGGCCGAGCGCAAGACGCTTGCCGAAGGCGACACCGACCGCCTCTCCGACACCGCTGCGCGCAAGCGCGAGTTGCTGCTGCACATCTCCCACCTCGGCGAGCAGCGCAACCGCCTGCTCGAGCGCAGCGGCGTCACCGCGGACCGCCGCGGCATGGACATCTGGCTGCAGGCCCACGACCGCGACGGCGCGGCGCGCACCGAATGGCGCGCGCTCGTCGAGCTCACGCAGACCGCACACCGGCTGAACCAGGAAAACGGCGCTTTCATCCAGGCCGGCATGCGCGCCAACCAGCAGGCGCTGCAGGCGCTCATGAACGCCAGCGCCGCCGCCAGCACTTACGGCCCCGGCGGGCGTTCTCTCAGCCCCGTCGCTTCGCGCTCGCTCGCTTCGGCGTAGCCAGGCGCTACGCGGCTCGCCGGTGAACGAGTCAGAGGGAAACCAGAGTTTCCCTCCGACACCTCCCTTCCTTCGTGTATGACCCCGGACCAAACCGGGGTCTGACCCCAAAAAGCCGGGGTCAGACCCCGCCCCCCGAGGGGTCTGACCCCACCCGCGGGAGGGGTCAGACCCCGGTTTTGGTCGATTGGGGTCTGACCCCGGTTTGAACCGAAGCGTCACCCTCGCAAACCAGCGGATCGCCCCACGGTCGTTTACCCGGCAGCCGGTGTAGGTATACTTTCCGCACGCCCCTCCTCCGTTAGCCGACTTCCACGTTCCTCGTCCGTGATCGCCTGCCCGAGTTGCAAGCGGCGGGTCTTTACCCGCCTCGACATGCTGCACGCCGCCCTCCAGGGCGCCGCGACCTGCCGCGCGTGCGACCGCCCCGCACGCCTGGACATGCTCAGCCGCTGGCTGATGGCGTCTTTCATCGCGCTCGTGCTGCCCTCGATGTTCCTTTACGCCGGGGTTTTCTACAGCGGCCACCTGTTCGTGATCCTGATCGGGACCGTCCTCGGCGGCTGGGGCGTACTGTCGGTGGTGGGCCAGCCCTTTCTCAACCTCGAACCCTCCGCCGCCGCGCCTCCGACCGAGCGCTCGCACAGCGTCCTGATGCTCGTCGTGCTCCTGCTCGCGGCGACGCTACTCGACGGCTACATCGCGTCGCGCTTCGAGCCCGCCGACGCGCCCGAATACGCGCGCCCGACCCTCCAGCGCGAGCCCTGACCCGATCAATCGGGACAGACCGCGATTGCTAGGCGCGCGTGGGTTGGTCGAACCGGCCTTCGCGATAGTCGCGCAGCGCCTCGTCGATTTCTTCGCGGGTGTTCATGACGAAAGGCCCGTAGGCGACCACCGGCTCGCCGATCGGGTCGGCGTGGCCGAAGAGGAGCAACGCGTCCGACGCGGCTTCGATCGCCACTGCATCGCCGTCGTCTGCGAGCTCGATCAGGTGATGCTGCGGCGCGCGCGTTCCACCGACCCCGACTTCGCCGCGCACGACGTACAGGAAAACGGCGCGTCCTTGCGGCGCCGGAAGATCGATGTGCGCGCCGTGCTCGAGCTCGACCGTCGACATGAACACGCCGGTGAGACTCTCGATGGGGCCTTTGCGCCCGTCGAGCTCGCCGGCGATGAGCGTCACTGTCGCCTTGCCGCCGTCGAGCTCGATCGCAGGCAGCTCCGCGCGCTGAACGCCGACGTAATGCGGCGCGGTCATCTTGAGCTTCGCCGGCAGGTTCAGCCACAGCTGCAGCACTTCGAACGGGCCGCCGCGCTCTTTCAACTGCTCCGGCGCGTGCTCGGAGTGCACGATGCCGCGCCCCGCGGTCATCCACTGCACGCCGCCTTCGCGAATCACGCTTTCGTGACCTCCGCTGTCGGCGTGCGCCATCTCGCCTTGGACGATGAACGTCACCGTCTCGAAGCCGCGATGCGGATGCGGTCCGAACGGCAGTCCGCGGTTGTGCGGCGGATAGACCTGGGGACCGTGATGGTTGAGGAACAGAAAAGGGTCCAGCTGCTCGAGCCCGGGTCCGGGCAATGGCCGGCGCGTGACCAGATCGCTGACGTCGTCACGCGCGGCGGGATGGATGCGTTTAACGCTGCGGGCGCTCATGCTTTCCTCTGGGGGTCTGACCCCGGCTGCTTGGGGTCAGACCCCGGTTTGATACTGCGGTTCACCCCGGTTCGAGCTTCACGCCCGCCCGCGCTTCAGCTGCGACGCGATCGTCGCGACGTGCCTGCCCTGGTAGCGCGCGATCGCGAGCTCGTTCTCCGACGGCAGGCGCGAGCCGTCGCCGCCGGTGATCGTCGACGCGCCGTAAGGCGTGCCTCCGCTCACCTCGCTCATGTCGAGCAGGCGCTGCTCGGCGTAAGGCACGCCGACGATGATCATCCCGTGATGGAGCAAGGTCGTGTGAAAGCTCGTGAGCGTCGTCTCCTGGCCGCCGTGCTGGCTCGCGGTCGAAGTGAACGCGCTGCCGACCTTGCCGACGAGCCCGCCCGCCATCCACAAGCCTCCGGTCTGGTCGAGAAAATTGCGCATCTGCCCGGTCATGTTGCCGAAGCGGGTGCCGGTGCCGAAGATGAGCGCGTCGGCTTCGCCGAGCTGCTCGGGCTTGATCACCGGCACGTGCGCGAAAGCCTGGCGCGCGGCTTTCGCGCCGCTTTTCTCGAGGATGTCGTCAGGCACGAGCTCGGGCACCTGGAAAATGGTCACTTCCGCGCCGGCCACTTCCCGCGCGCCTTCCGCGACCGCCTCGGCCATGCGGTAAATGTGGCCGTACATGCTGTAGAAAACAATGTGGATGCGAGTGGTCATGATTTCGTACTCCTTACGATGGGGTGAGTGCCGGCTCGCGGCGTCGGTGCGGACAGCCGCGGAGCTGAAACGGGTCGGGGAAGGTGCTGCTTTTTCCATGCCTGACGGCCGCGCCGCCAGGCGACGTTCAGGCGAGATCGAAGAACAGCACTTCGGCGCCTTTGCCGTTCTCGAGCGTGACCTGCGGTGCGTCGACGATTTTCGCTCCATCGCCGGCCTCGAGCGTTACACCGTCGACCGTGATCGTGCCGCGCGCGACGTGCACGTACGCACGGCGACCCGAGGCGACGGGTTGCACCGCGCGCTCGTCGCCGTCGAAGAGGCCGGCGTAGACGTAAGCGTCCTGGTGCAGGGTCACCGAGCCTTCGCGCGCGTCGGGTGAAGCGATGAGGCGCAGGCGTCCGCGCTTGTCCTGCGAGCCGAAGCGCTTCTGCTCGTAGCTCGGCGCGATGCCGCGCTGCGCCGGCTGTATCCAGATCTGGAGGAAGTGCACCGCTTCCGTCGGCGACGGGTTGAATTCCGAATGGCGCACACCGGTGCCCGCGCTCATGCGCTGCACGTCGCCGGGTTCGATGATCGAGCCGGTGCCGATGCTGTCCTTGTGCTCGAGCTTTCCTTCGAGCACGTAGCTGATGATCTCCATGTCGCGATGAGCGTGCGTGCCGAAACCCTGCCCCGCCGCGACGCGATCCTCGTTGATCACGCGCAAGCTGCCGAACTCGACGTGCTTCTCGTCGAAATAATCCGCGAACGAAAAGCTGTGATACGACTTCAGCCAGCCGTGGTCGGCGTAACCGCGTTCCTGCGCTTTGCGAATGTCCATCGGATGCTCCGGTGAGCGCGCATCGCAGCAAGCGACGCGCCAGTGATGGAGCATCGTAGCGCGTGGGCCGCGCTGCGTCCGGCGGATAAATTCGATGAGATCGTTCGAAACGGTCGGGGAGAGCCGGCCGGCGCGGGTCATGCTGGCGCAGGGCAGCGCTGCCCCGCGTCCGGAATCACTGCTGAAAAGCCTTTCCCCTCACCCCAACCCTATCCTCACTCGAGTTGGGCGAGGGAGCTTTTGACGGACGCTCCGGGATTGCTTCGTCTCGATTCGCTCCTCTCAATGACAAGCTCCCTTAAGCTATGTGCTAAAAGGCGGAAGAGCGAGCGCAA
>JAQGNC010000622.1 GCA_028292065.1 Betaproteobacteria bacterium | reverse complement strand
GGGGTCTGACCCCGGCTTCATCGGGGTCAGACCCCGGTTTTCAACTCAACATCGGCTATCCTTGGCCGTTCCATCAGGAGGAATCGGACATGGCAACGACGAACACGCAAGAGCTCGCAGGAAAGGTCGCACTGATCACCGGGGCAGCGAAAAACATCGGACGCTCGATCGCGCTCGAGCTCGCGGCGGCGGGTGCGGCGGTCGCGGTCAACACGCGAGCCTCGGTCGACGAGGGCGAGCGCGTGGTGCAGGAGATCCGCGATTCCGGCGGTGAGGCGGGGCTGTACGTCGCCGACATCGGCGACCCCGCCGCGGCGAAAGCGATGGTCGCCGACGTGCTCGCGCGCTTCGGCCGCGTCGATTTCCTCGTGCTCAACGCTTCGGTGCGAACCGAGAAAGCGTTCCTCGAGCTCACGTACGAGGAGTGGCGCACGCCGCTCTCGATCACGCTCGACGGGGCTTTCCACCTCGCGCAAGCGTGCATACCGTCGATGCTGGAGAACGGCGGCGGCAGCATCGTGACCCTCGGCGGCATGCAGTCGCTGTCAGGCGCGAAGAAACGAATCCACGGCTCGGTCGCCAAGCACGGCCTCGTCGGCTTCACGCGCGGGCTCGCGCGCGAGTTCGCCGAGCACGGCATACGCGCCAACTGCATCGCGCCCGGCCAGATGGAAACCACCCGCGCCGCCGGCCGCTCCGCGCGCCCCGGCGAGGACCTCATCCCGATGAAGCGCCGCGGCGCACCCGAAGAGATCGCGACCACGGTGCGCTTCCTGTGCGGCCCGGCATCGAGCTACATCACCGGCCAGACCCTGCACGTGAACGGCGGACAGATGATGTTCTGACACGAACGGAGTCAAAACGTCAAAAGGGATCCTGGCGTACGCCAGGACGACGCCCCGGCGCGTGCAGCGCTGCGCCGGCGCAGAGCACGGGTCCAGCGTCGTCATTCCGGCGCAGGCCGGAATCCATTTTCAACCGGACTCAAACGTCAAAATGGATCCTGGCGTAGGCCAGGATGACGCTGCTGCAAACTGCGTAATCTTCGGCCGGAATCAACTGCCCTTGATCCCCGCCTCCCGGATCACCTTGCCCCACTTCCTGATCTCGGCCTTGAGAAAGGCGTCGAACTCCTGGGGCGTGGTGGGCATCGGCTCGGCGCCTTGCGCCAGCAGCGCGTCGCGCGCTTCCGGCATCTTCAGGCTCGCGACGACGTCGCGATTGATTTTGTCGACGATGGGCTTTGCGGTGCCCGCGGGCGCGAAGAGGCCGAACCACACGCTCGACTCCATGCCCGGAAATCCGGCTTCGGTGATGCTGGGAATGTCAGGCGCCGCCGCGAAGCGCTTCGGGCTCATGACCGCGAGCGCCTTCAACTTGCCCGCTTTCACCTGGCCGCTCGCGGTGGTGGTCGAGAGAAACGCCGCGTGGGTTTCACCCGTGATGACCGCGGTCAGCGCGAAACCCGCGCCCTTGTACGGGATGTGCACGAGCTTCGCGCCGGTCATCTGGTTGAAAAGCTCGCCCGACAGCTGGCTGCTCGTGCCGCCGCCCGCGGACGCGTAGTTGAGCCCGCCGGGACGCGCCTTGGCGTACGCGACGAACTCTTTCATGGTGCTCACCGGGACCGACGCATTGACCGTGAGCGCGATGCCTGAATTGGTCAGCAGCGAGACCGGTGCGAAGTCCTTGATCGGGTCGTAGCCGAGGGTCTTGAACAGGAACTGCGGGGCGGCGTGGGTGCCGATGTGGCCGATGTTGAGCGTGTAACCGTCGGGCGCCGATTTCGCGACGATCTCGGTGCCGATGATGCCGCCCGCGCCCGGCCGGTTGTCGACCACGACCGACCGGCTCCAGCGCTCGGTGAGCTTCTGCGCGACGAAGCGGGCGACGATGTCGGACGTGCTTCCAGGCGACCCGGTGATGAGCCTCACCGGCCGGTTCGGATAACCGTCCGCCGCATCGGCTGCCGCCGAGGGCGCCGGCCCGCAGAAGATTCCGATCGCGGCCAGTGCTGTGACTATCGTGTTCAATCGCATTTGTTTCGTTCTCCTCGAGTTTTTTGCTGTTCTGGATCCCGGTGTTGCCGGGATCGCACCGCTGCTGTGCCCACCTGAACGCTGAATTTACGGTGTAGCACACCTCACACCTCACGCCTCACGCCCTTCAAATGCCTGTCGAAAAAGCCCATGAACGCATCGAACGCCTGCCGCTGCACGCGATCGGGCTCGAACGTGCCGTCGGCACTCCGATACAGGAACGGATATCCGTGCTCGGGATGATCGAGGCTCAGCCACGCGCTGTCCCTGCCCGCTTCGACCATCCACTCGTGCGCGAGCTCGAAGATACCCTGCAGGTGATCGGCATCGCGTCCGATGTGGAGGATAGGCGTGGCGATACGCGCGATGCGCGCCATCGCTTTGGGCTTGTCCGCGTTCGCCCGCACCCGCTCCCTGTCCCGGTACTGCAGCACGCCCGCCTCGCGCGGCGCTCCCGGCCCGGTGTCGACGCACAGGAACTCGTGCGAAGCGCCTTCGACGACCACACCGCACGCGAAGCTCGTCTCGGCGGCGGCTTTCAGGATCATCTCGCCGCCATGGCTGACACCGACACAGCCGACCGCCTCCGCGTTCACGTACGGCAGCGTCTTCAGGTACGCGAGGATCGAGATCATGTCGTCCGAATCGAGGCACGCGCACGACTTGAGCGTCCGGCCTTCGCCGCTGATGTCGTCGGCGATGTTGTC
>JAQGNC010000621.1 GCA_028292065.1 Betaproteobacteria bacterium | reverse complement strand
CAGCGTTCAGTTTAGCAGAGGAGGAAATGCGCCGATGTACGAAACCGTACTGTAGCGCAGGCGCCTCGCCTGCAGCGAACTTGTAGCGCAGGCGCCTAGCCTGCAGCCAAACGGTTGATTGCTGCAGGCGAGGCGCCTGCGCTACGTGAGCTCGGTCTCCTGCGCGTCTTCCGGCCTGCGCTTCCCAGGCGCTTCGACCGCCACGCGCGCGAGCGGCAGCGTCACGGTGAACGTGCTGCCGTGGCGCAGCCCGGCGCTGGTCGCAGTGATGCGCCCGCCGTGCAGCTCGACCAGCGTGCGCACGAGCGTGAGCCCGATGCCGAGCCCTCCTTGCGTGCGGTCGAGCGACACCGGGCCTTGCGCGAACAGGTCGAAGATGCGAGGCAGCATCTCGGCCGAGATACCGATGCCGTTGTCTTCGAGCGCCACCACCGCGTCGCCGCCGTCGCGGCGCAGGGTCAGCCTGAGCCGCCCGCCTTCGTCGGTGTATTTCGCGGCGTTGTTCAGGAGGTTGCCGAACACCTGAGTGAGGCGCACGCGGTCGGCGTCGACCACGAGCGGCTCGTCCGCATCGACGATCTCGAGCACGTGCCGGCGCGCGTCGACGAGCGTTCGGCTCTCGGCGACCGCGTCGGCGATCGCCACGCCCAGGAGCAGGTTCTCGCGCTTCAACTCGATGTGGCCGCGGCTCACCCGCGACACGTCGAGGAGATCGTCGACGAGCCTCGCGAGCTGGTGGGTCTGGCGCGCCATCACGTCCAGCACCGACTGCGCCATGTCAGGCGCCAGGGTGTGACGGCGCAGGAGCTCGAGCGAGGTCACGAGCGGAGCGAGGGGATTGCGCAGCTCGTGCCCCAGCATCGCGAGGAACTCGTCCTTGCGGCGGTGTTCTCCGCGCAGCTCGGCATTGAGCTTCGCCGCTTCGGCGCGTGCCGCTTCGAGCGCGGACGCGAGCGCATGTGCGCGGTCGGCGGTCTCTTTCGCCGCCGCGGCCTGCGAGCGGGCGAGCACCGCCGCCTGCTCGGCTGCGAGGATGCTCGCGAGCAGCGGCAGCAGGCTCGTCACGCCCGCGAGCTCGGTTTCGCGCAGCGCTCCACCGAGCGCAATGAGCGCGCTGCCCCCTTCCATGAAGGCGTGGGCGCTGCAATGCGCGCCTTGCGGGAGCTCGACCTCGCCGGTGAAGCGGCCGGACGGTGGGCAGGTTTTCAGGAAAGCGCGCCACGTGCGTCCGCCGTGCACCGTCTGCGGCAGTCCGGGCGCCGGTATGAGGGCGCCGAGCTGCGGGTCGCGCACGAACAGGAGCACGTCTTTCACGCCGAGGCGGGCCGCGAGCGCGCGCGCGGCTTCGGCGCGCGTGTCGACGCATCCGAGCCTCACCATCAGATCAAGTGTCGAAACCGCCACCCCGTCATCACTCCGGCAGCACGCACACGACTGCGGTGCAGTTGTGAAAACCCCCGAACTGGCCTTCCGAGCGCGCGATCTGGCCGTAGGTGTTGCAGCCGACGAAGCCCGCGGGCTGCAGCAGCTCCGCACACGCCTTGAGCTCGTTGACGAACGCGCGGCCGAGCCGCAGCCGGGTCGCGACGCAGTCGAACACGAGCGCCGCGCCGGGACGCCTGCCGCCGAGTGCGGCCAGCGCCGCGCGCGTCGCCTGCTCCGCGGCGAATACGGCGGACGCTTCCGACGTCTTCATGATGTGCACGATCGCGCCGGGCGGTATCGCGGCCGCGCACGAGACCGAGCCGTCGGCATTGACCCCGAGCGGCACGCGCAGCTTGTACGCGTCGCCGGTGCTGATGCCGAGGATGTTGTGCAGAAAAAACGGCAGCGGGTCTTTACGGTCGAAGTGCTGCCCCGTCGCTTCGGCGTGATCTTCGAAAGCCTCGGCCGCGGGCGCGCCGTTCAGGCCGATCAGGCGCGAGCCTTCGATCTCGGTCACGCGCAAGCCTGCGCCCGCCGGCACCCAACCGTGCGATACGCCGACGCCGAGCGGGTGCGTCGAAAGGATTTCGAGCGCGACGACCGCGTCGGTGACCGCCTCGGTGCCTGCGAATACGTGCGTTTCCTGAAAGCGCCCGTCGTCGCCCGCGCCGCCGCCGAAGAAGCGGTAGTTGCCGCCGGTGGCGAGCGTGAGCTCTTCCACGAGCGCATCGGTATAACCCGCGAGCGCGTCGGTCATGACGAGCGCCGAGCGATAAGGCATCGAACGCCCGGCCAGGCCGGAGAACGTGCCGACGACGTGGGCCGCGGCTGCGGCGGGGCTCGCCATGAGACTGCGGCCGATGCCGACTGCGAAGCGCATGTCGTCGGAGCGCAGCCCGAGCGCCGAGACGCAACCTTCCCCCGCCGCACTGTGGGTGAACTCGCCGGCGGACGAAGATCCGACGATCACTTGCGTTCCGGCTTCTTCGGCGAGCGCCCCGAGCAGGCGCGCGTAATCGTGCTCGGCGGACGCGAAGACGATCACTGCGTCGGCGGCCGCGCCGGATAGACCTTTGCGGATCGTGCGGCCGAGCTCGAGGCCCGCTTCACGGCTGTCTTTTTGATGGGTGAGGGTCGAAACCGAGCCGGTCATTGCTGCCGTGCTTTCATAGGGTTGGTGGAGGGCGCTGCCGGGACGGGCAGGATTGTTCGGCCAGCAACGGCCGTGCCTGAAAACGGCTCAAGGCCGCTTGCTGCGCTCGGGGTTGGGCAATCCTGATACAAACCGGGGTCAGACCCC
>JAQGNC010000590.1 GCA_028292065.1 Betaproteobacteria bacterium | reverse complement strand
CGCCGCACCCCCACCCCGCAGTTCGACCACCTCTGGAGGCGATCATGGAATCCAAAGTGCTGCCGCATTCCGCCGACCGTGGCGTTCCCCGCCCCATCCAGCTCGTCCTGGTTCGCGCCAACGGACCTCTGTTCTACTCCGTCACCGCCGCGTCCCTGCTCGAATCGATCGCGCCGCTCTATGCCCAGCGCCTGCTCTATCTCGTGCGCAACGACACGGCGCTCACCGAATGGATCGAAAAAGAGTGGCTGCCGCGCAAAGCGGAGCGCGCCCGGATGCTGCAGGAGTACGTCGAGAGGACGTGGCCCGAGTTCGACTGGGCGGCGGCGTACGAGCACTACCGCGGATGCGCCGAAGCCGAGGGCGGTCTCGGCCCGCGGCGGGCGACGGCGGCGCAGGAGCTCCTCGCGCGTTGTGTCGCGGCCGCTCAAAGCGGCGTCATCTATCGCTGCCTTTCGCGCTGGGCCGACGATCCGGCGCTGCGTGCGATGGCGGGGACCATCGCGTGCGACGAAGCGCAGGCGTTCGCGTCCTTCCGTACCGCGTATGACCGCCGTTTGCGGGTCGAGCGCCTGAGCTTCTTTCGCGCGTGGCGCACCGCGCGAGCGTGCGTGCGCACCGCGCGCGACATCCACGTGCCGCTCGTCTTTCGCGCGATCACCGCCCAGTGCGGCCAGCGGGTGCCGTTTCCGATCCTGCGCTATAGCGAGTTCCTGAGGCGTATGCGGCCGGTCATCGCTCGTTACGCGGCTCCCGGAAACCCCGAGCGCCTGCTCTTCAGGCCGTGGAACGGCCGCCCGAGGATCGCGAAAGTGCAGGAGAAACGCCAATGCGCGCCCGAGTGGTTCAGGCCGGTGCTCAAGGCGGCCGCGTGATTCGAGTCTGCGGGCTTGCCGCCGGGCCCGCGTGTGGCTAGATTGAGCGGATCGCGGGAAGGAGATCACATGAACGACAGCAAAAGCGAAGTGGCCACGCTGGCCGGCGGATGTTTCTGGTGCCTCGAGGCGGTTTTCGACGACATGAAAGGCATCGAATCGGTCGAGTCCGGATACATGGGCGGCGAGATCGCCCATCCGACTTACGAGCAGGTGTGCGGCGGCAGGACGGGCCACGCCGAAGTGGTGCAGCTCACGTTCGATCCTGCGGTCGTGTCTTTCAGGGAGATCCTGCAGGTCTTCTTCGTGATCCACGATCCGACCACGCGCGACCGCCAGGGCAACGACGTGGGAACGCAATACCGCTCGGCGATCTACTATCACTCGCCCGAGCAGCACGCCGCGGCCCGGCAGGTGATCGATGAGCTCACCAAAGACAAACTCTTCGGCAGCCCGATCGTCACCGAGGTCGCGCCGGCGTCGACGTTCTACGTCGCCGAGAACTGCCACCAGGAATACTACGCGCGCAATCAGTACCAGCCTTACTGCCAGTACGTCGTCGCGCCGAAAGTGGCCAAGTTCCGCAAGCAGTTCCTCGATCGGCTCAAGCAGAAAGCTTAAGCCTCAGGCTCGCCCGCGATCGTTCAGCGGGCGCCGCCTTTTCACAGCGTACGTGCAGCTCTCAGGGTCGCCGCGATGGCGCCCGCGAGCCTCGCCAGGGTCAGCGGGGCGCTGCCTTCGGCCTTGTTGTTCGCGATGATGAATACCGGCTGGTGGGCCGCGAGCGGCGGCGCGACGAGCCGGGCGATCGATTCGCGAGTCGAGACGTCTTCGTCCACCAGCCGGTCGAAAGGCGAATAACGCGCTTTCGCCGCTGCGTACTCTTCGCGGGGATTGAGGTTCCAGCGCACGACCAGCGGCCCCGGCCCGGAGCCCGCCATCGCCGCCGCCTGCACCGCGACCGCGGGCAGGCGTGGATGAACCGCCACGGTGTAATGCGCGCCGGCCTCGCGCACTGCCGCGAAGAACGGGCGCGAGAGCACGGCGGCGTCGCGCATCTCGACCGCGTAGAGCGGCCCTTCGGGCAAGGCCGCGAGAAACTCGTGCAGCCGGCCGATGAAGCGCGAGCGCTCGCGCAGTTGCGCGCGGCCCAGCGGCGGAAACTGGAAGAGCAGGGCTCCGGCTTTCGGCCCGAGCCCGCGCAGGCACGGCTCGACGAAATGCTCGAGCGCATGAACCGGATCAAGGAAAGTCGGGTTGCCTTTGGGCGTGCCGTCGCCGCCGCGCAGCCAGCTTTGAGTGACTGCGCCCGGCGCTTTGACGACGAAGCGGAAGCGGTCGGGGACCTGATCGGCATACGCGCGGTACTGGCTCACATCGAGCGGGGCGTAGAACGTCCGGTCCATGCACACCGTATTCAGCAGCGGGTGCTGGGCATAGGCGTCGAGCCCCGTCCTCGCGAGCGTCGCCTCATCCGCCACGCGGTCCCACACCAGGCCGTGCCATCCCGGGAAAAACCACGACGAAGTGCCCATGTAGAGGTGATGCGGAAGCTGCATCGCGAGCTCGAGCACCTCGCTGGCGACGGTCGCGGGCCCTACCGGCAGCGCATCGGACGCCGCGCGGTCGGGTTCATCTGGCGAGAAAAGCGAGAGCTGATCGGCCATGAGCTATGCGCGCCCCGTCACCAGAAGTCGCCCGCCTTGAACTCCGGCGCGGTCGCGTTGCGGATGATGCGGTTCGCGCCAATGTCGGTGGAGCGCCCTTCGAGGCCGTAGCGCGACGAGCAGAGTCGCGACTCCCTTGACGATTGCTTTCATGCATCTTTCTCCGCGATGAGCTCGTCCTCGATCTCGCATGCGAGCGCAATCCGAGGCGACGCAGTGCCCGCGCCGAGCGTGAGCATGGCGTGCGCAGCAGGCATCCTCGTGTCCGTCCACAGCGATATGACCATTGAATGGAGCACCGCGGCCACCGCGCCGAGGCTTGCGCCGAGTGCGCAAGCTTTCCACGGAATCTCGGGATACGCGTGGGCCTTACGAGTGACGACAGCGACCGCCTGCACGCCCGTGGCGCTTTCGAAGCGAGTCACTAGAGTGTTGATTTGTAGTCGCTCTTTGTCCGAGAGGGGCATCGTGTCGGCGGCGCTTTTTTATCGCTTGTTCGTGTTCGGATCGATAGCGGTGAGGCGCGCTTCGGTGTAGCGTTTGTCACACGCGTGCGAACTCTGTTTCTACTCTCAGGCAAGAGTGATTGACAACGGGGTTTTCCCTCGGCATCCTCTCGTCACCTAGCTGCGCGACATGCGGCATGGGCAGCAAATCCAACCCACCACCAAACGATAAACGGGAGACACCGAATGGCTGCAAAGAAAAAGGCTGCTACCAAGAAAGCACCGGCGAAGAAAAAAGCCGTTGCTAAACGCAAACCGAATGCTGCGTTCATGAAAGCGATGCAACCCAGCGCTCAGCTTTCAGCGGTCATCGGCGGCAATCCGATGCCGCGCACCGAAGTGACCAAGAAAATCTGGGCCTACATCAAAAAGCACGACCTCCAGGACGCCAAGAACCGGCGCAACATCAACGCCGACGACAAGCTGAAGGACGTGTTCGGCGGCAAGAAGCAGGTGTCGATGTTCGAAATGACCAAACT
>JAQGNC010000571.1 GCA_028292065.1 Betaproteobacteria bacterium | reverse complement strand
GCACGCCGCGAGTCGATCGCGCGCACGGCCGCTCGCGGCGGCGAGCGCGAGCGAGCGCCGGCCTTCGGCGTCGCGGCCGAGCGCGATCTGTTCCCACCCCACGACCTTCAGGAGATGGGCTTCGTCGCTGCCCGCGCGTCCCGACCACGACAGCAAGAGGCGCACGTGGCTCTCGCGTATCGCCGGCCGATACACGGCGTCGCGCGACAGGCTCGTCGGCAGCACGCGGTAACGAGTCACCGCGCCGGGGAGATAGCGAAAGCTGTAGGCATGGCTCAGCCGCAGCCACATATCGAGGTCTTCGTAGGAGAGCGATTCGTCGTAGCCGCCGACGGTCTCGAGCGCGCTGCGCCGTATCATCGTCGCCGGCGCCGGCATGCGCCATTCTTCACGGAGCAGCCGCGCGAAGAGCCTGCCGTCGGCGGGCGGCCCGGCGTGCCCGGGCTCGAGAAACATTCCCGCGTTGCGGCGCTCGGTGTCGACCATACGCATGTCGCTGTAGATCGCAGCGACGTGCGCGGGCTGATCCAGGAAAAAAACGGCCTGGCGCTCGAGCCGATCGGGCTCGTACGCGTCGTCGCCCGCCAGCGAGCACACGAATGGCGCGCTCGTGAGCGAAAGGCCGGTATTGCGGTTGGCGCAGATGCCGCGGTTGGTGCGGTTGCGCACGAAGCGCGCGGGAAAGCCGGTGCGGGCGAGCCACGCTTCGATCACGTCCGCGGTGCCGTCGCTCGACGCGTCGTCGGTGATGACGACCTCGAAATCGCGGAAGGTCTGGGCGCGCACCGAGTCGAGACACTCGATTACGAAGCGCGAGTGGTTGTAGGTCGTGACGAGCACCGAGACGACCGGCGTCGTCGCCGGGCCGGCGCACGACCGGTCAGGCGACGGGAACGAGGACGCCGCCATAACCCGCGCCGCCGCTTTCGATGATCACGGCAGGGTTGCCCACGACCACGGCGCGCGCGGGGACGTCTTTCAGCACGACCGCACCGGCGCCGACGACCGCGTTGTCCCCGATTCTCACGCGAGGCGCCAGCACCGCGCCCGCGCCGACGAATGCGCCGGTGCCGACGTTCACCCACGCCGCGAGCGCGCACGCGGGGCCGAGCGTGGCGTACGCCGCTACGGTCACGTCATGGCCGACCGACGCCGAGCGATTGACGTGCACATGGCGTCCGAGGCTCGTATTCGCGCCGATCACCGCGAGTGCGTTGACGATCGTGCCCGCGTCCAGCGCCGCCGTGCGCGCAACGACCGCGGTGGGGTCGACCAGGGCGGGAAACGATCCGATGCCGACGCTTCGCGCCTGCTCCGCGGCGGTATAGCGATGTCCCGGGGTGGTGAGCGGAACGACCGCGGGGAGCCGCTTTTCGGCATCGCGCAGCGCTGCCGGCGCGACGACGCGGCCGAGCGGCGAAGGCTGCGGTTCGGGCAGGTTGTCGACCAGCAGCGCCACCGATCCGCCGCTACGCCAGACGATCTCGGCGACCTCCGCGGCGAACGACGTGCGGCATGCGTAGACGAGCCACGCGCGGCTCGCGTCAGGTGTGGCGGGGGACAAAGGGGGCAGCGATACGATACACGGGCTGCCGACGATAGCACGCTCGCGCCGGTCGCTCCGAACTCCGCGCGGCGCGAGCGTTCCTGCGACCCGGCGTCGGCGTGACCGGCGCGCGTCGAACGCATTCGGCTGAAGCGTGTGACCCGCCGCGCAGCGGCGGGTCGACTAGTCTCTGCCTGAGCGGATCAGGCGGCGCTCCTCGTCGTTGATGAAGCGCTGGATGAGCGCGACCCCCTTGACTTCGAGGTTCAGGAATTCGACGCCGTAACGGCGGCCGGTCGTGCCGCCCGGCAGCGCGATTTCGCGCGAGGTGTGGACGATGAGCGGGGTGTCGATGCGGCCCAGCCCCGGAAATTCGATCGAGCAGGTGTGGCGCGTGCCGTTGTCGAGCACGCCTTGAGCGACCGGGATGTCGAGCGCCATACCGCCGCAGCTCAGGTCGACGACGGCCGGGCGCAGGATCTTGTCGGCGTCGTCGCCACGCGCGATCTGGCAGCGCACCAGCGCGTTGATCGAGCGTCCGGGCAGGCGGTAATAGCCGCGGCGCTGCAGGCGCAGCACCTTCTCAGGCAGCGGGGCGCGGAACGCTTCGGCGTCGTCGTGCTGCGTCACCTCGGGTTTTTTGAACCTGAACTGCACCGGCACGCCGCGATCGGCCGTGACGAGCGTCGCTTCCTCGGTGTTCAGGAGGCGCATGTTGAGCTTGGCGTCGGGGCTTTTTTCGAAGAGAAAACCCGGCGGCCGGTCCTCGACGCCCACGACCGAGCTGTGAAGGAAAGTGGTGCCGTCGTCGAAATAGACGACCGCGCGCGCCCCGGCGCTCGCGAGCGCGCGCAGGACCGCGGCGACGCCGACCGGCGACTCGATGTAGCAATTTTCCTCGTCGCGCGCAGGCGGCGAGCTCAGCAAGGTCAGTCTGGGTCCCATCGTTCATCCACGCGGACAGCGGCCGCAACGAGGGAGACCGCGGCTGCGATGACGATCGCAGGCGCTCCCTCACGCGTATTACGGCAGCGCGGTGGGGAACTGAAGGGGGGACAGACCGCGAAGGGGACAGACGCGGTCTGGAAGGGGACAGACCCCGGGGGGGACAGACCCCGGTTTTGCCTGGTTCTGGTTTATGGGGTCTGTCCCCGGTTTGGTCGGGGGAGCTGCTGCGGCTTGTCCCAGACCAAACCGGGGTCAGACCCCAATGAAGCCGGGGTCAGACCCCAACCAAACCGGGGTCTGACCCCAATGAAGCCGGGGTCAGACCCCAAAAAAGCCGGGGTCTGACCCCACGCCTTCAGACCGTGTTGACGCCCGATCCGGTCTTCGCGGGTTGCGGCTTCGCGGCAGGCCTGACGGTGAGCGGCTCGTGCGCGACCGGAGTGAATTCCGGCTCGGGGGCTGCGGCGGGGACCGCCGCGGCAGCGGGCTGGGGCTGGCGCGAGGTCGCGGCTGTGGCCGAGAGGGTGCTCACCTCGCCGGAAATCTCGCCGCCTTCCTCGATTCGGATCTTGCCGTAGCGAATCCGGCCGGAGACGCGGCCGGTGGCATAGATCACCAGCTGTTTGCGCGCAGTGAGCTCGCCTTCGAACGTGCCGCGAATCTCGGCGACGTCGATGCTGACCGTGCCCGAGAACACGCCGTTTTCGGCGATCTGCACGACGCGGCTGTCCATCGAGGCTTCGACGCGGCCTTCGACGACCAGGGTGTCGCAATCGGTGATCTCGACGCCTTTCAGCTTGATGTCCGGTCCGACGATCAGGCGGCTGCCGGCGGGCTCTTCGACGCGCACGGGGGCTTTCGGCGTCTCGGCGAAACGCAGGTCGGGCCGCGGCGTCTCGGCGGACGGCTGGGACTGCGGTTGTGCCGCGGGCTGCGGGCGCAGAGGCAAGCCGCCACCGCCGCTCAATCCCGGCGTCACGTTGACGGGGCGCAGGTCGCTGCGCGGGTTTTCGTCCTTCTTGCCGAAAAGGCCGTCTCGATTGAACACATGCGTCTCCTTTGTTGCAGTTGAAGGTTGCCGAGCGGGTCGGCCGCGCCGCCTGATCGGGCGGCCGCTGCGACTCGGTAATAATGCACAGTCGCTATTGAGCGCAAGTGTAGCGCGGTCTACCATCGATGCAGCAAAAAAGGCCGAAAAAAAGCGCTCCGCCGGCCGCGTGAACACCGCCGGCGGCGATGCCAAAAAAAACGCCACGGGAGGCCCGTGGCGTGGAGTGACCGCACAGGGCGGTCGATCGACCGAGGGGGAGGAGGAGCCCCCGGCCGAGGGAGAGACTTAGTGCTTCAGCGAAGGCCTGAGGAACAAACGCTCGCCGATTTGCTCAATCTTGTTGGCAACCCACACGAAGCCGTCCACCAGCAAGTTGGCATCGTGCATCGCACCGATCGCAACCTGACGCTCGGCTTCGGACATCCGCACCGCGTCGATGCGCGCGAGGATAGTTGAACCCAGTTTAATTTCCATGTCTTTGTTCACGTTTATATTCCTTTCGTGTTTGTCGCTTGCAGCCGACAGCGACTGCACATAGTTGCTTTAAGTCTCAACGACTTCGGTCACAATTATAGACTTCACCTGACGCGTTTTGTTGCAATGCAATAGCTGATATATTGTGACGTGACGTAACAATAAAACTAATCCGAAAAACATCATGGCCAGCCGCTTACCTCCGCTGAATGCCCTCAGAGCTTTCGAGGCCGCCGCGCGTCACCTGAGCGTCAAGAAAGCGGCAATAGAGCTCAACGTGACGCCCGCTGCGGTCAGCCACCAGATCCGCATGCTCGAGGATTACCTCGGCGTGCAGCTCTTCCACCGCTACAACCGCGCGCTCGAGTTGACTGACGCCGCGCGCGCGTCGCTGCCGAAGCTGCGCGAAGGTTTCGATTGCCTCGTCCAGGCGGTCGAGCGCCTGCGCTCGCACGTGAGCGGCGGGGTGCTGACGGTCAGCGCGGCGCCTTCGTTCGCGGCGCGCTGGCTGATGCCGCGGCTGCACCGCTTCATCGCGGCGCATCCTGAAGTCGACGTCCGCGTCTCCGCGCGCATGCGCCGCGTGAGCGTCGACGGCAAAGGCGACGTGGCCGAGCGCGCGACCGTGGAAGCGTGGCTCGACGATTCGGACATCGCGATCCTG
>JAQGNC010000551.1 GCA_028292065.1 Betaproteobacteria bacterium | reverse complement strand
GCTGCTGTATCCGGCTTTTCCGTATCCGAATTACACGCAGGTCACGCGCGAGGATTCCGATGCGATCTTCGCGTATCTGCTGAGCCTGCCTCCCGTGCAGCAGGCGAATCGTCCCCACGCGCTGCGCTTTCCATACAACAGCCAGGTCGCGCTCGCGGTGTGGCGTGCGCTCTTCTTCGAGCCTGAAACGTTTCAGCCCGACGCGTCGAAATCCCCGGAGTGGAACCGGGGGGCATATCTCGTGCGCGGTCTCGGCCATTGCGTCGCGTGTCACAGCCCGCGCAACGCGTTCGGTGCGACCGACGAGAACCTCGAGCTCTCGGGCGGGCTGGTGCCGATGCAGGGGTGGTATGCGCCTTCGCTGACCTCATCCAGGGAGGCCGGCGTCGGCGACTGGGACACGCGCCACGTGGTCGATCTGCTCAAGGCCGGCGTCTCCGAGAAAGGCTCAGTCATGGGACCGATGGCCGAAGTGGTGTTCCGCAGCACGCAATACCTGTCCGCGGACGACCTGCGTGCGATGGCGGTGTTTCTGCAAGCGCTGCCGCAGAGCGCGAGCAGCGCCACGGACCGCGGAAATCGGGGACAAACCCCGAGTTCCGAAGAGGCGCGAGCGAAGGGCTCGAAGATTTACGAGCAGAGTTGCGCGAGCTGTCACGGCGACAACGGCGAAGGTGCCGCGGGCGCCTACCCCGCGCTCGCTGGCAACCGCGCGGTGACGATGGGGATTCCCGCGAACCTGATCCGCGTGGTGCTCAGCGGGGGCTATCTCCCCGCGACCGTCGGCAATCCACGTCCGTACGGCATGCCGCCTTTCGCGCACGTGCTCGACGACGCGCAAATCGCGGCGGTCGTGAGCTACATCCGCGGCGCGTGGGGCAATACCGCCGAGCCCGTCTCGCAGCTCCAGGTGATGAAGTCGCGCGCGGGCGAGCCTGAGTAAGCCAAAAAGACTTACCACGCAGGGGCACGCAGGAAGTCTACGTCTCGCGGTGCTTGAACGTTTTTCCTTCGTACTCCTTCGTGCCATTCGTGGTTAATGCCTTTGCCTTTCGTGTGCGCGGCCGCTCAGGTTGCCTTCGTTTTTGCCGTTGAAACGCCACAGGGTCGCGCCGCTCGTCGTTTCTTTCCGACCACCAGTCGGGCGCTCCCGAAAGTCGTGAGAAAAGTCTTGTCGCATACGGGCACGACGCCGATATCTTGTGCATGCACGGTAGATACGGCGCCGCGACAGGGACTCGAGCGGCTTGCCCCATAACGGTTCAGAAAAGCGTAGGAGAAAACAAATGGAATCGCAGATGAACGCTGCTGGTGCTGCCGAGGAAATCGGCCGCGACGACGAATACGCGCAACGCGCACAGCCGTGCGGGCACAGCCTGATGGACGTGCTGATGCCGGCCCACCCGCCCGAGCCGAAGAACGCGCGCATCGTGCGCCTGTTCGACATCGAAGGCTCCAAGGACGCGCCGCAGCCGCTCGAATACGTCTCCGCCGCTGCAGTGCGCCGCGAAGCGCGCAGCGGCCGGCGCGCGTCGCGCGAGCTGCGTGGGCAGAGCCTGCTGGCGGCAGCGGGGTTGGTTTAGGCCCGGACACAAACGCGGGACACACCTCGGATACAAACCGGGGTCAGACCCCAATGGAGCCGGGGTCTGACCCCAGCCGGGGCTGACCCCATGTCCCGCGATCAACGAGTGTTCGCCGCGGCGTCGCGCAGCCACAGGTGCGCGCGCCAGTGCCACGCGATGAGCACCGCGAACGCGAGGCCGATGGCGCAGTAGAGCGACGCGGTAGAGCGGTAGCCGAAATTGGTTATCAGTGGGCCGGCGAGCAGCAGGCCGGGCATGTTGCCGTAGATCGCGAGCATGCGTATGCCCATCACGCGGCCGCGGAAGGGGTCGCCCGAGGTGCGTAACAGCAGCGCCGACATTGGCACCTGGCTCAGGCTTTGGGCGAAGCCTGCGACCATCAGCACGGCGATACCGGCCGTGCGCTGCTCGACCTGCGCGAAGACGAGCAGCAGCGCATACCAGATCACGCCTCCCGCCACCATCACGCGTCCCGGCCGTATCGAGCTGCCGTGCCGGGTGAGCGCGATCGACCCCATCAGCGCGCCGAGCGCCGCACCCGCCGCCATATAGCCGAGCCCGACGCGGTCGGTGCCGTACACCTCTTTCGCGACGTACGGCAGCAGCCCGTTGAAGATCGGGAAAGCGGTCAGGTTCAGAAGGAAAGCGAGACACATCACCGCGAGCAGCGTCGGCGTGTGGCGCACGTACGCGATCCCCTCCCTGAGATCGCGCCACGGCGACGGGCGTTCGAACGCCGACGCCGTCTTCGGATGCGTCATTGCGCGCACGCTCCCGGCTTTCAGCGTCAGCAAGACGCTCAAACCATAGAGCGCCGCGACCACGATATACGCCGGGCCCATCCCGAGGATCGCCACGAGCCCCGCACCGGTCAACGCCCCGACGACCTTCGCGGAATCCTGCGTCGTGCGCTGTATGCTCATCGCACCGACCATCTGCCTCGAGGGCATGGTGTCTCCGACGAGCGCCGCGCGCATGCCGATGTCCGACGGGCGCACCAGCCCCAGCAGCCCCGCGCTGATCAGCGCATAAACCGGCGTCAGCGTGCCGGTGAATATGAAGATCGCGAGTATCGCCGCGAGCATCGCGTAGAAAGCGCGCATCGCGCACAGCACGTTGCGGTGCCCGAGGCGATCGCCCATGACGCCGAACATCGGCGCGATCAGCGTGCCGACGTGCTGCAGCGAAGCGAAGAGGGTCAGCAGCAGGACCGAGTGCGTCTCGACCAGCACGTACCAGCCGAGGATCAGGGTCTCCATCTCGAAAGCCCACGACGTCGAGAGGTCCGCGGGCCACTGGAAACGAAAAGCGCGTATGCGAAAAGGCGCGAGCGCCGAAACGCGCGCGACCGCGCTCAAACCGCGGCGGCGCGATGCAGCGCGCCGAGGGTAAGTCTTATCAAGTTGTTCTCCTCCGGGCCCGAAAGTAGCAGCACTGGGCGGGGAGTTCAACGAGAGCGCGTCCGAGCGCCTCGGGATTGCTTCGTCACCGCGTTCCTCGCAATGACAGCATCGTTGCCACTCGCGAGGAGCCGCGGCAGCGCGACGTGGCGATCTCGTGGCGCACGTTAAAGCGCTGTATCCTTTCATCGTGATTGGAGAGCTGTGGAAACCTTGCCGGGCACAGGAGGGAAGCTGCTGAATGTCCCCGCGGCGCGCCTGGCGTCCCCGTACCGCGCCGAAGACGAAGCCGCGCGCGCGGCGCTGAACGCGCTCTCCGGTGCGCTCGACTGGAGACACGTCGCGGCGAGAGCCACGCCCTGGATCGAGCGCGTGCGCAGCGCGCCCGCGCCTTTCTGGGCGCTCGAGAGCCTGCTCGCCGAATACCCGATCTCGAGCAGCGAAGGGCTTGCGCTCATGCGGCTCGCCGAAGCGCTGCTGCGCATCCCTGACCGCGAGACCGCGATCGCGCTCACTGCCGACCAGCTCGCTCGCGCGCATTTCGAAGGCCACGCAGGCCACGGCCTCGCGGCGATGTCCGCGCGTGCGCTCGCGCTCGCGAAATCCCTGCTGCCCGAAAGCGACGAAACCCATCCGGGCACGCTGCGGCGCCTGGGGAGCGAAGCGGTCGTCGCAATCGCGATGCGCGCGGTCCAGCTCCTCGGCCGCCAGTTCGTGCTGGGCCGGCGCATCGATGAGGCGACCGCGCGCGCCGATGAATGGCGCGAGAGCAATCCGCGGTTTCGCTTCAGTTACGACATGCTCGGCGAAGGCGCGCGCACCGAAGCGGCTGCGCGGCGCTACTGCGACCAGTACTGCACCGCGGTCGATGCGCTCGCGGGGCGGGGCGACGCCGCCGAAGGGCCGGAAACCCGCGACGGCATTTCGATCAAGCTTTCGGCGCTGTACCCGCGGTATGAAGACGTGCAGCGTGAGAGTGTGC
>JAQGNC010000530.1 GCA_028292065.1 Betaproteobacteria bacterium | reverse complement strand
TTCGTCTCTTAAGTTGCGAATGAAATCCGCTGCGACGACGGCTTGCACATCTGCCGCCAATCTTCCGCCGCGGGTTGTGAGATCAATCGCGTCATGGGCGAAGTGAACCTGCAAACCGAGATCGCTTAAGTCCGCGATGTCGCTCCAATCTTTTAGATTTCTCGAGCCGCGGTCTATGCGGTGAAGGATCAGCCCGTCTACCTTCCGCCTCGAGAGGGAACGCATCATCCTGGAGAATATGGGGCGTCCTCGCTTGGCTGCCGTCTGCGTCTCGCAGAACCACTCGACCACCTCAATGTTCTGCCGACGTGCATACACTTCGATCGCTTCCCGTTGCGCGTCCAAAGAGACACCTTCGGTGCCTTGCCTTACGGTGGATGTGCGAATGTAGGCATAGCATTGAGTATTTGGCATAGATATGTGTGATGGGTACCACCCTAACGTACCTGCCCATCTTGTCCAGGAGGCTTTTCCACAACGGCTTTTCGACGCCCTTCTTCTATGTAATCTTCCCATAGCAACTGAAGGAAGTCGGTAATCGCCGCCTGTGCACGTCGGAGCTCATCCTCAGAGAAGTCCGGAAAGATGTCGCGCATGACAGGCGCAATGGGCATGTCCGATGGCAATCGCTTTGGGTGCATTCACCCAGTGTGCCTCGCACAAGCGACGAGAAGTAGTCGTTAAAACGCGCCAGCGACGACAACTTGTGACACCTACGCCGACGAAGCTTGCTTTGCTATTTTGGTTACATGCCTATTAGCAAGGAAAAACAAGAGCTGCCCATAGTAAGTCGCGTGTGTGACGACGGAACAATCATCGAGCTCGTTTACAACGGGCACACGTCTTCACTGTGTGTTTGGCGCGGCGGAGATTGGCTCATGACGGATACTTACGAACAAGACGGTCAGACACTTATCCCGATCCCGCCCACCAACAATCTGCTCTCCCACGGCGCGGTGTTACTCCCATCGGAGCCTATCCCGTATAGCGACGAAGCGGGTCTGATTCAGGCGATTCAGGATTATCTAACGCGATATGTCGACCTCTCGCCAGAGTTCGTCGAAGTGGCGACGGCCTACGTCCTTCTGTCATGGGTGTACGACGCATTTCCCGAGCTTCCATACCTACGGTTTCGGGGCGACTTCGGGTCTGGCAAGACAAGAGCGTTGCGCGTTATCGGGAGCATATGCAACAAAGCGTTCTTCGCGTCCGCTGCCTCCACCATTAGCCCAGTCTTCTATACCTTAGATTTGTTCGCCGGAACGTTGATTCTCGACGAGGCGGACTTTCGCTATTCCGATCTCCAGTCAGACATCACAAAGATCCTAAACAACGGCTCTGCCCGCGGCTTTTCTGTGCTCCGGCAAACACAGAACATTAGAAAGGAATTTGAGCCGAGAGCCTTCAACGTTTACGGACCGAAGGTGCTGGCTACCAGGAGATCCTTTGAAGACGACGCTCTCGAGAGCAGATTTATCACCGAAGAAATGGGCGGGCGCGCACCTCGCGCCGACATCCCTATCAGCCTCCCTGATGCCCAGAGCGAGGAAGCTCATGTTCTTCGAAACAAGCTTCTTCTGTACCGCTTTCACACCCTCGGGTCGGCTGGCCCTGTGAGCGACTACGTGGATCGCGCGCGTTCCGGTCGATTTAACCAAGTGGTCGTCCCACTGCTGTCGGTCATGAAGAGCAGTGAGGCGCGAGAACAGATCAAGGCGTTCTCGGAACGGAACGAAGCGAAGATGCGAAGCATGCGCCGACTATCGATAGAAGGCGAGCTGGCGGCGGTGCTCTGCCGACTCGTCCAAAGCACTGCGCAAGACTTCATGACAGTCGGAGAAGTGGCGTCTGCGCTCCGGGGAAGTGTTTCGGGAGAGTTCGGACGACCCATTACCGACCGGTAT
This sequence comes from Betaproteobacteria bacterium, assembly GCA_028292065.1. Classification (GTDB taxonomy): domain Bacteria; phylum Pseudomonadota; class Gammaproteobacteria; order Burkholderiales; family SG8-41; genus JAQGMV01. The sequence continues at coordinate 17,132 of JAQGNC010000530.1, read as the reverse complement.
GTGGGACATCTACTCCGTAGCAGCTTTGGATTGTTTACGTATAAGCGGCAGGGTATATATGTTCTGCCTGCCTCTGAATTTGAGAAAGTAAAAACGCAGGCCGCGAGATTTGGTGCTTCTGCAACGTAATGCCAGGTCGCGCCTTGATGTCTCGACGTCTTTATGTCTTTACGTCACCTCGGATGAACATTGCCATCGCGGCAATTAGTTGTACCTACGAGGTGCGTGACCTTTGCGTCATGATGGGTGGACGCCTCCTAAAGAGGCATAAGCAGCTCTTTACATGAAAACATCATCAATCAATTATGTTCTCAAGCGATACAGAAGAAGCGGCGGCTTCAAGCAGAAGGACACCGCGAGGTTACTTCACGCCAGCAGCACGCTTGTATCGCGCCTGGAAACAGGCAAACGTGCGCCAAGTCTACGCGTAGCAATAGCGTACGAAGTGCTGACTGGCATGCCGATTAGCAAACTCTTCTCGGCGGTTTACGAGAGCTATGAAGAAGAAACCATAGCCCGGGTGACATCGATGCTAGCCACTATATCCAATCATACGTCCGAGCCGGCAAAGGCGAAAATAAAATCCCTCGAGCGATGTCAGGAGCGGGCCATTATCAAACTAAAGCAACATATGCATGCAGGAGAAACAAGCCTATGAACAAACCGTTTTGTCTATTTACATCTTTGCCCGCGGCATCGGCTTTGTGTTTTTCGAGTCGCCCCTTGCCCCATACGATTGGGGCACGAAAGAGATCCGAGGCGAGAACGCTGGCAGAAACATGGTGCGCGTGGTTACGCGTCTTATTAAGCAGTATCGCCCGGATCAGGTAGTGCTCGAGGATACGGAAGCGACTGATACACGCCGCGGCCCTCGCGCACGGTTATTGAACCAGCAAATTCGCAATGCCGTCTTAGGCTTAGGGCAGCAGCCAAATCTTATAAGTCGCCCCGACATACGCTTGGCCTTTGCACGGACAGGGGCGCAGACTAAAGACGCGATCGCAAAAATGATCGCGTCCAAGATCGACGCATTTGCTCCTCTTCTGCCCCCGACCCGCAAACCTTGGGACCCCGAGCACAGACGAATGGCTCTGTTTGACGCCGCAAGCATGGGATTGACGTACTACGTAAGATAAGTCAGGTCTTGAACATGATCATTCTCGTTTATGAAGTCAGTAAGCCGTTAGAGCCGTACGGCCGGCGACATTTCTAATGTCGCCGAGAGGTGATCAGGCTCGTACGGCGCTTAATTGACAAAGAGCCACTGATTAGCCAAAAGATGTAAATCGCTTTCGCTGTACAGCGACGTTGAGTTGTACTACCGTAGAGTCTTCTGCTGTGATCTGCCGCGGAGGTCCGCATGAATCGGAAAGGCGACGACAAGCGGGTAGGTATCTGGATTCGTGTCTCAACCGAAGATCAAGTGCGCGGTGAAAGTCCGGAACACCACGAGCGTCGCGCACGACTTTATGCCGAAGCCAAAGAATGGGATGTCGTCGAGGTCTATCGCCTCGATGCGGTATCTGGCAAGACGGTTAAGGCCCATCCCGAAACGAAGCGGATGCTTGCCGACATTAGCTCTGGACACATCACAGGGCTGATCTTCTCCAAACTAGCTCGGCTGGCGCGAAACACAATCGAGCTTCTCGAGTTCGCTGATCAGTTCCGTGAGCATGGGGCGGACCTCGTCTCGCTCGGCGAATCCATCGATACGTCGACGCCCGCTGGTCGCCTTTTTTACACGATGGTTGGAGCGATGGCGCAATGGGAACGCGAGGAGATTGCCGCGCGGGTTGCGGCCTCGGTGCCGATCAGGGCTAGGTTGGGGAAGCCGCTTGGTGGACAGGCGCCATTTGGCTATCAGTGGGTTGAGCAGAAATTCATCCCACATCCGGACGAAGCCCCGGTGAGAAAGCTCATTTACGAGCTTTTTATCGAGCATAAACGCAAAAAGGTCGTGGCCCGTCTTTTAAACGAGCGGGGCTATCGGACTCGAAATGGCGGTCCGTTTTCGGATACGACCGTCGACCGCCTCTTGCGCGATGCAACGGCCAAAGGAGTCCGCCGGGCGAACCACACCAAATCCTTGGCAAAGAATGGGGCATGGGTGTCCAAGCCGGAACGAGACTGGGTCTTCCACGAGGTCCCTTCGATCGTTTCCGAAGAACTCTGGAGCGAGTGCAACGATTTCCTCAGCGCCCAACGGCTGAAGGGCAAACGCATCACCCAGCGCGTGAAGCACCTGTTTGCTGGATTGGTGTATTGCCGGTGCGGCACCAAAATGTATGTACCTTCGGACTCGTCCAAATACACCTGCCAAAAATGCCGCAACAAGATGCCAATCGCCGACTTGGAGGCTATTTTTGAGCAGGAGCTAACCAATTTCGTCGTCTCTCCCAAGGAGCTCACGACTCATTTAGAACGGGGCAAGGAATCGCTTCAGGCGAAACAAGTCCTCGTGGATAACCTCGTCAAGGATCAGAAAAGGGTACGGACGGAGATCGAAAGTCTCCACGACCTTTTCCAAAGCGGCGCAATCGACAAGAAGGGCTTTGGGGCGAAATATCACCAGCTCGCGGAACGCCAAAGTCAGCTGGAGGACGAAGTTCCGCAGGTAGAAGCTGAACGGGACGTCCTCAAAATTTCTATCTTGTCTCAGGAAGAAGTCTTCACGGAAGCGAAGGACCTGTTCAGCCGGTGGCAAACCCTTGGCGCGGATGAAAAGCGACGAATCGTCGAGACCCTCGTAGACAGAATCAACGTCGACAAGGAAGAGATCGAAATCAAAGTGCTTTACTCGCCGCCGGCCAAGACAGCCGGCGGCGGTAACCCGCCTTCCTCTTCCACTCCGTTGTCCGGAAATGGCAGCAATAGAGCAACAAATCCTCAAGGATTCATCGCGCCCACCAGCTGAAAATCCGCCGGGAACTCCGCCTGGCGCGCCGCTCGCGACACCGAGACCTTGCCAGATTCGAGCGGCTCCCTCAGCGCTTCGAGCACGCGCCGGTCGAACTCCGGAAGCTCGTCGAGGAAGAGAACGCCGTGCATCGCCATCGAGATCTCGCCCGGACGCGGGTCGCTGCCGCCGCCGACGAGCGCGACCGCCGACGCGGTGTGATGCGGCGCGCGGTAAGGCCGCTGGCGCCACTGCGCGATCGAAAAGCCTCGCGTGCCGAGCGACTGAACGGCGGCGGACGCGAGCGCTTCGGCCTGGGTCATCGGCGGCAGGATGCCGGGTAGCCGCGACGCGAGCATCGTCTTGCCGGTTCCGGGAGGGCCGACCATGACGACGCTATGCGAGCCCGCGGCAGCGACTTCGAGCGCGCGCTTGGCGGAAGACTGCGCACGCACGTCGGACATGTCGGCGTACGTGATCGCGACTTCGGGAGGCGGCTTCGCATAGCGCTCGAGCGGCTCGCGCGAGGCGAAGTGCGCGCACACCTGGAGCAGGTCGTGCGCGGGATAGATGATCGAGTGCTCGACGAGCGCCGCTTCCGCCGCGTTTTCGGCGGGAACCACGAAGGCGCGGCCTGAGCGCTGTGCGCCGATGGACATCGCGAGCGCCCCGCGCACCGGGCGCACGTGTCCGGCGAGACCGAGCTCGCCGGCGAACTCGAAACGATCGAGGGTATTGCCGGGAAGCTGCCCGCTCGCGACGAGGATGCCGAGCGCGATCGGCAGGTCGAAGCGGCCCGAGTCCTTGGGCAGGTCGGCGGGCGCGAGGTTGACGGTGACGTGACGCGCCGGGAATTCGAAGCGCGCGTTCTGGATCGCGGCGCGCACGCGGTCGCGAGCTTCCTTCACCTCGGCTTCGGGAAGGCCGACGATCGTGAAGCTCGGCAGCCCGTTGGCGAGATGCACTTCGACGGTCACCGGCGGCGCCGCCATCCCCGCCAGCGCGCGGCTGTAAAGCACTGCGAGCGCCACCAGGGTCTCCCGTCGAGTCGCTATGACGGCTTAACGCCGCGCGAACGCGCGCGTTAGCGCCTTAGGACTTTGGGCCTATACGCGACCGCAAGTTGCCTGCGCCTGTGGCGCGGCGCTACTGCGCCGGAAGCTGGCTCGGCAGCATCGCATAGGCGAGCTCCGGGTCCTGCGGCGCGATGGACTTGAGCTCGACTTCGACGCTGTAGCCGATCTCATCCGGCTCCTTGGTCGTGAGTGTCGCAGACGGATTGCCCTGGAAGAACAGCTTCTTCGCAGCTTTCGACCATCCGACCGTCTCGGTCGCATCCTTGTCGCTGATGTCCGGCAGATTGGCGTAAGCCTTGTTGAAGTTGAACGAGTTACGCAGCATCAGCTGCAACTCCGAGGCGAGGAGTGCGGTGCCGGCGTTGCTTGTGAGATAGACGTAAGGGTCCGTCTTCCAGAACGTGTCGACCGCTTCCACCGCGCCCGCGAACGTGGGGAGATAGTGGCGCTCGTAAAGATGCTTCCACGTCTTTGGAGGCACGGTCACGTCCACGCTCACCGTGACAGGGACGAGCACGACGCTCTTGTCTTTCCCGAGCGCGTGCGTGCCGAACTCGAAGGTGTGGCTCCAGTTTGCCCGCGCCGTCGGCGCGGTGCCGCCGACCGCCACCTGGCTCGCGTCCTTGATCCATTCGCCGGGGCGTTTCTTGACCTTCTTGTCCGCGTGGTCATACCAGACGCCGGCATCGTACGTAGGCACGGCCGCCTGGCTGAGGGCGTCGAAGCCGGTGGCGAGCTTCGTGACCTCATCGGCGAGCAGCTTGTCGGTGGCCTCGTCGTACTCTTCGGCTTTTTTCGATGCCGCGGAACTGGCGGGCAGTGCAGCGGCGTGCACAAGTCCGTTCAGGGTATTCATGGCGGCGTCGATCTCACGCTGTGCGAGCGAGAGCGCGGTCTCTTCATAACGGTCGTAGTTGCCCGTCGTGCTTTTTTTCGCGACCTGCGGATCGAAGTCGCCCCCGGCGCCCTGTACCTGGTTGGCGAGGCCGGGCACGATGTTCTGCGGCAGGTTGACGAGGTGCCCCTCGGACATGAAGTTGTGTTCCCCGCGCGGCAATTTGGTGATGGCTTTCCTGAGCGCGGCAAGCGCCTCTTTCGTCTGGGCCCACTTCGATTTGCCGTCAGCCGTGAGTGCGGCGAGCACCGTGTGCGTGGCGAGGAAGCGCCTGAGCCTGTCCTGCGAGACCATGTGATCGAGCTGGACGTCGTCCTTTTTTATTCCCTGCTGCTCTCGCCGTTCGGCATTGAAGGCGTCCGGAAAAACACCTTGCAGGACCGGCGCATGTCGACCGGCTTCGCCGGCGCTCGATGACGAAGGCCCGAATCCGGTTTCGAGCGGCGACCCACCCGTCGGTGCGGACACGACGCCGGCCATGCCTTGGTCGAGAAATGCGATGCCGCTCGCCGGCGGCGCGAGCGCCGGAGCGTGTGCACCGTCGCGCGAGCGCGCGTGATCCGCGGTGTCGCTGCGGTCGGCCGTACGGACGGCGCTGCGGGATTTCATCGACCAGCTCCTTCAGGTGCGGCGACGAGCTACACGGCCCGCGCTTCGCGCCCGACGAGGCACGGCTACGGGACCGCACGAGCGGTGAAGCGGATCTTATACGCCGGTGGGCGCCATACCGTCGCCGTCGGTATCGCTCTTCGGCGCGACCCGCGCCTCGAGCACGGCGAGCTGCGCTTCGAGCCGGTTCAACTGCTCGCGGGTGCGCAGGAGCACCTGGCGCTGCACGTCGAACTCCTCGCGAGTGATCAGATCGAGCTTCGCAAAGAGGCTCGCCAGCATCGCTTTCATGTTTTTCTCGAGATCGGCCGCCGGGCTGCCGGCGAAGATCTCGCGCATGCGCTCGTTGATGTCGCTGAGTATTTTCTGGTCCATGGCACGCCTCCGGGAGAGGCCTCGATTGTCCCATAGGCGTCGCCGGTCGCACCGCGCGTGCACTGATGCGGGCGCTGCCGCGCGATTCAGGTGCATGGGCCTCGGCGGCACGCCCTATAACTGTGCGCCGACACGCAGTCCATGCTGTGGTCACAGCTCAACTCATTGAATCAACAAGCATTATGTTTTGGCATGATCCGTGCTGAAACCGGCCCCGCAGCTCTCTTCGACGAACCAACAAAGGGGATAACAATGTTGAGAAATACCGTGATGGCGGGCGTGTTTACTGCCGGCCTCTTGCCGGCGATCACGTTCGCGCAGCAGCCTGCCACGCCCGGCACGTCACCGGGATCGTCGACGGCTACCACGCCTGCAGAACCGGCACCCGCGCCGACTCCGGAGCACAGCTTCACCGGCAACGTGGGCCTTTTCAGCCAATACATCTTCCGCGGGCTGACCCAGACCGACCGCGATCCGGCGCTCCAGGGCGGCTTCGACTACGCGCATTCGAGCGGCTTCTACGCCGGCACATGGGCTTCCAACATCAGCTGGCTGAAGGAGAACTTCTCCGCGGCGCCGGCCGCGATCGCAGGCACTTACAACCGCGGCGGCAGCCTCGAGTGGGATTTCTACGGCGGCTACAAAGGGACCGTCGGCGATTTCGGCTATGACCTCGGCACGCTGTATTACTGGTACCCGGGCAAGATCAATCCGGCGGTCCAGGCGGTGACCCCGACGATCGGCGTGCCCAAGGCCGACACGTGGGAGCTCTACGGCGCGGCGAGCTGGAAATGGCTTTCCGCCAAGCTCTCCTACAGCCTGATGGACAAGACCTTCGGCGTGAAAGACACCCGCGGCACGATGTACCTCGACCTCACCGCGAACGTGCCGCTCGGCGATTTCATGAAAGAGCTGACCGGCTTTACGGTCAACGCGCACTGGGGTTACCAGAAATACCGCGGTACCGACGCGCGCAACAACGCGTACTTCGCGCAGGCCTTCGGCGGACGCACGCCCGACAACGACGAGATCTTCAGCTACAAGGACGTGAAGCTCGGCGTGTCGTACCTCCTGCCGAAAGACTTCACGGTGGGCGCGTTCTACAGCAAGGCGTACGGGACCAACACGCTCGGTTACGGCAGCATCGGACAGCCCGCCGGCGGCGGATTGTTCGGACCGTATCCGCGCGACATCGCCAAAGGCACCGGCACCGTCTTCGTCCAGAAAACTTTCTAACGGGCGTCAAGGCCCGGGCGCGCCGGCCGGGCCTCCACTCACGGGGAAACTGCAATGAAACTGGTAACGGCAATCATCAAGCCATTCAAGCTCGACGAAGTGCGCGAAGCGCTCTCCGCCATCGGGGTGACCGGCATCACGGTGACCGAAGTCAAAGGCTTCGGCCGGCAGAAAGGACACACCGAGCTCTATCGGGGCGCGGAGTACGTGGTCGACTTTCTGCCCAAGGTCAAAATCGAAGCGGCGATCAAAAGCGAGATGCTCGAGCAGGTGATCGAAGCGGTCGAGAAATCGGCGAACACCGGCAAGATCGGCGACGGCAAGATCTTCGTCTTCGAGCTCGAGCAGGTCATCCGCATCCGCACCGGCGAGACCGGCGCGGAAGCGCTCTAGGAGAGGTCACATGAAAAAACTCATAGCGATACTGGCGCTGTTCTGCACGTTCTTCGCGGCCGCGCTTCCCGCGTACGCGCAGGACAAAGCCGCCGACAAGCCCGCGGCCACCGCGCCCGCCGCAGCACCCGCGGCTGCGGCTGCCGCCCCTGCCGCGACGCCTGCGCCGACGCCGAACAAGGGTGACGTCGCGTGGATGCTCGTGTCCACGGTGCTCGTCATCATGATGAGCATTCCGGCGCTCGCGCTCTTCTACGGCGGCATGGTGAGAGCGAAGAACATGCTCTCGGTGCTGATGCAGGTGTTCGTCACGTTCTCGCTGATCACGGTGCTGTGGTGCATCTACGGCTACAGCCTCGCGTTCACCGAGGGGAACGCCTTCATAGGAAGCCTCGACCGGCTCTTCCTCAACGGGACGATAGACCCGAAAGGCGAGTTCGCGATGGCCGCGACCTTCAGCAAGGGTGTCGTGATACCCGAGCTCCTGTTCGTCGCATTCCAGGCGACGTTCGCGGCGATCACGTGCTGCCTGATCGTCGGCGCGTTCGCCGAGCGCATGAAGTTCAGCGCGGTGCTCGTGTTCATGGTGATCTGGTTCACCTTCGCCTACACCCCGATCGCGCACATGGTCTGGTTCTGGCCCGGCCCTGACGCGTATACCGCGGCCAACCTCGTCGACGGCCTGAACGCCAAGGCAGGGCTGATGTGGCAGTGGGGCGCGCTCGACTTCGCGGGCGGCACCGTGGTGCACATCAACGCCGGTATCGCAGGCCTGGTGGGCGCCTACATGGTCGGCAAGCGCATCGGCTTCGGCCGCGAGGCGATGACCCCGCACAACCTGCCGATGACGATGATCGGCGCCTCGCTCCTGTGGGTGGGCTGGTTCGGCTTCAACGCCGGCTCGGCGCTCGAAGCAGGCAACTCGGCGACCCTCGCGTTCATCAACACCTTCCTGGCGACGGCGTGCGCGGTGCTCTCGTGGACGTTCGGCGAGTGGCTGTTCAAAGGCAAGCCTTCGATGCTCGGCGCAGCTTCGGGCGCAGTCGCAGGCCTGGTGGCGATCACACCCGCAGCCGGTAACGTCGGCATCCCGGGCGCATTCGTGATCGGCCTCTCGGCCGGCATCGTGTGCCTGTGGGGCGTCAACCAGTTGAAACGCATGCTCGGCGCGGACGATTCGCTCGATGTCTTCGGCGTCCACGCGGTCGGCGGGATACTCGGCGCACTGCTGACCGGCGTCTTCTGCTCGCCCAGGCTCGGCGGCCCCGGCTTCGTGTCCGACTGGGTCACCGGCGCGATCATCAGCGCCGGCGACTACTCGATCGCGAGCCAGGTACTCACCCAGGCGAAGGCCATCGGCGTGACGATCATCTGGAGCGCAGTGGTCGCCTGGATCGCCTACCTCATCGCGAACATGGTCGTCGGCCTGCGGGTCAGCGAAGAGGAAGAGCGCGAAGGGCTGGACGTGCGTTCGCACGGCGAGACCGCGTACCACACGTAATATCAAAAGCAGGGAAACAGGGGAAACGGGCGCCTCCGGGCGCCCGTTTTTTTTTGACGCCCTTGTAGCGCAGGCGCCTCGCCTGCAGCAGCGGGGCGGCTGTTGCGCTCGATGCGTGGCTTCGCCGCCAGGTCAGAGTGCTGGCTCGCGGATAGTACGTCCTGAAAGAAAACAGCGACTGCGTCACCTTCGGGTCACGCTACTGCGTCGGCCGGTCGGGCGACGTCTCGTTAGATTTCCTATGGCGCGCGGGGGTAGACTCCCGTAACTGCTCCGGAGACGAAGATGGGAAGCCCAAAAAGACGAAGTTAGTTCACTGCTTCAGAAACTGCCCGACGACGCAAGCTTCGAAGACATCCAGTACCACCTGTACGTTCTTGAGAAGGTCCGGCGGGGGCTCGAACGCGCCGAGGCCGAGGGCACCCTTTCCCGCGATGCTGCGAGGGAACGCCTCGGAAAATGGCTCGCGTCCTAGTTTGGTCGCCTGAAGCGATCGAGAATGTTGAGGCTATCGCTCACTACATCGAACGGGATTCACACCTTGGAGATGGAAGACACGCGGAAAGACTATGGTGAACCACCCATCATCTGCTGTGGCCTTTTGGGCGAGCGTCTGGTCGTCGTGGGTTACACGCCGCGCGGCGCGGATCGCCACGTCTTCAGTATGAGGAAAGCCAATGAACGCGAAAAAGCCCGCATCGCGCCGCTCCTTGAAGTCTGACCTTCCTCGCGTCGACGCTCACAACGTGAAAGCTGAGGAGTACAAGGAACTTCCTGAACTTACCGACGACATGCTTGCCCGTGCGACGCTGAACAAAGGTGGAAGACCTTTGTCCCCGAATCCGCGCAAGCTGATCTCGCTGCGCCTACCGGCCGATGTGATCGAACGCTGGAAGGCTACAGGCCCAGGTTGGCAAACGCGCATGGCTGAACGCCTGAGCAAGGTTCGGTGAAGAAACCTAAGTTTATTCAGGTCTCATAGGTACAGCTCGTGGACATTGTGACTCTGCAAATTCAATTGAGTGGATGGCATCGCGGCGCGCATGCATGGAGCCGAGTTATCGAGATTCCTGAAGATGCCAGCCTGGACGAGCTGCATTACACGATTCAGGATCTAATCGGGTTTGATAACGATCACCTGTATGAGTTCTTCGCGGGCCGGACATCGCGACATCGCAAAATCGAATTCGGCGAACCCGCGTCATCTTTGGAAGACAGTTCTTACGGGAGCATCTTGCTGTCCGACGTATTTCCGCTGGATCGGTTAAAGCTCTATTACAGGTTCGATTTCGGGGACAGCTGGTTGTTCGAGATTACTCGGCGGCGCGGGAAGAAATCTCCGGGCACGAGCGTGAAATACCCGAAGGTGATCGAGAAGACCGGCCGAAATCCATCGCAGTATGGGTAAGTGGATCAAAGGGGCCGGGGTCGCGCTTGTCTGCGAACGCCGTGACGGCATGTCGGTCGGATCGCAACATTACGGATTACTCGCACGCCGCTCCGGCAAGCCGTGAATGCGCTGCGTATTTGTTTATCTGCTAATGTCGCACAATGGCATGTCCGTCGGATTGCAACATCACGGGAAACTCAATGCCGGCCGCTTAAACCTGGCCCCCTAAAACGCCTGCTTGCGGCTAAGCGCGTTCGTAGCGGATACGCGGCAAGCTGCGCTCGCCGGCGCCGCTCGACGATCGTTACGCCTTCAAAAGTTCACTCCATGCTTCATCCGAACCAATTTCAGGTCAACGAAGCCTGGATCGCCTTCAAGTTGAACGATGCACCGATCTCGACCGATGTAGACGGTAACTTCAACTTGATTGCCCTCATGGACGCGGCGAGTTGCTTTATCTTGAGTTCCGCGCTCGTGCCTGCGAGTGCGGCGGAACCATCGAAGCTCGACGCCAGGCGCTTACTGAAGGAGGGGCGAGCGCACAACCAACAATTGCCCAAGACGCTCTTCATACCGAGGCATCAACCGGCGAGCCTCCTGACTGTCGAAGCTGAACGGCGAGGCATCAGCGTAGTTCGCGTTGAAGATGATCAGCTTCTGATGTTCATCGGTGAAGCCAGGCAGGGTTTCAGAGAGCGCTTCAGCGGTGGAAGCACACCCTGAGTCGATGGCCGGCCGCTGCCGCCGCTGAACCACATTGGATCGCTCATACAACGCCATGGTCCCCGTGAAGTGGTCCGAGTTCATCGAGGCCTTCGAATTCGCAAGCTCCGGCGCGCCCCTGGAAAGCCGAGCGTTCGTCAACCTCGATACCGGCTCCCTCCACCTTATCTCCGATGTCGTCGATCTCGAGGAAGAAATCCCCGGGGACCTCGAAGTGTCGGACAGATATCTGGCGCTGCCGCACAAGAACGAGCTGGACCTCGGCAGAAAGCTCGCGCTGTCTTTCACTGAGCAGCACCTGTCCGAGGAATTTGACAGAGTGCTCGGCTACTTCCACCGACGTGGGGCTTACAGCCGCTTCAAGGACCTTCTTGACGACCGTGGCGTTCTTGAGAACTGGTATGCCTTCGAAAAGGACGCGACCGAACGAGCGCTGAGGCGATGGTGTGATGAACACGAAATCGAGCTTGTTCCCGATCCCGCGGCCTGAGTGAAGTTCGAGCGGACCGGGTGTCCGGGTGTCAGGGTGAGTAGACGTTCAAGCCGCCGGTGCCAGCGGCTTTTCGCATTCACTGCTTTAGCGCACCGGCCGAGCCTGCCGCCAGGCAGACGCGCGTAGCCGTAGCACCGGCTTGGGCGCGGTCTTGTCGCCCTGCGAGGCGCCCGAGCGGCGTACCAGGCCGGGGTTGTCGGCGAGGACTGTAGACACGTCAAAACGGATCCCCGATCGCGTGCGCGCTGGCGCACCGGTCCGGGACGACGCGACGTAGGGTCGCATCGGTTCCGCAGCCGCCGGCCTCGGTGAGCAGCGCACGGTGCACCGCCACGCGGCTCCAGTAGCGGCGACTGGCGAGGCGACAAGGCCGCGCCCAAGCCGGTGCTCGCAGCGAGGGTCAAGGGTTTGACTCTTGCAGGTAACCGCCCGCCGGCGCGGCTCAGGCGTCCCCCGGCGGTCTTGTTACAATTGCGGTCCTTTTCTGGCAGGAACCCCTCCATGAGCGTTCCCCGACTTTCAACGGCGCTGACCGGTCCCCTGACCGATCTCGAGCGTCACCTGCTCGGCGCGACGCCTGCGGTCGAGCACTGGCTGCGGACGCAGTGGCAGGAGCGCGAGACGCCGTTCTACTGCTCGGTCGATCTGCGCAACAGCGGTTTCAAGATCGCGCCGGTGGACACGAACCTCTTCCCCGGCGGCTTCAACAACCTCAATCCCGAGTTCCACCCGCTGTGCGTGCAGGCGGCCATGACGGCGCTCGAGAAAGTCTGCCCCGACGCGCGCGGCGCGGTGCTCGTGCCCGAGAACCACACCCGCAACCTGTTCTACCTGCAGAACGTCGCGACGCTCGCCAAGATCCTGCGCCACGCCGGCATGGTCGTGCGCATCGGCAGCATGCTGCCCGAGATCGACAAGCCGACCGACATCGACCTGCCTGACGGCTCGAAGCTCAGGCTCGAACCGCTCGAGCGCAAAGGCAACCGGCTGGTCGTCGGCGATTTCGACCCGTGCGTGGTGCTGCTCAACAACGATCTTTCCGCGGGCATTCCCGACATTCTCCGAGGCGTCGAGCAGTCGGTCCTGCCGCCGCTGCACGCGGGCTGGGCGGTGCGCCGCAAGTCCAACCACTTCGCGGCTTACCGCGAAGTGGCCGAGCAGTTCGCCAACGAAATCGGCATCGACCCGTGGCTGATCAATCCCTACTTCGAACGCTGCGGCCGCATCGATTTCCATGCGCGCAAAGGCGAGGAGTGTCTGGAAGGCTATGTCGCCGAGATCCTCGACGACATCCGCGCGAAGTACAAGGAATACAAGATCGACGCCGATCCTTTCGTGATCGTGAAAGCCGACGCGGGCACCTACGGCATGGGCATCATGACGGTGAAAGACCCGTCGGACGTGAAAGGCCTCAACCGCAAGCAGCGCAACAAGATGTCGGTGGTGAAGGAAGGGCTCGAAGTGCACGACGTCATCGTGCAGGAAGGGGTGTACACCTTCGAGACGGTAGAAGACGCGGTCGCCGAGCCGGTGGTGTACATGATCGACCACTTCGTCGTCGGCGGTTTCTATCGCGTGCACACCACGCGCGGCAAGGACGAGAACCTGAACGCGCCGGGGATGCACTTCGTCCCGCTGGCTTTCGATTCGCCGTGTTCTTCGCCCGACCCCGACGACCCCGACTGCCCGCCCAACCGCTTCTATGCATACGGCGTCGTGGCGCGCCTGGCGCTGCTCGCGTCGGCCATCGAGCTGGAGCGGACTGCCGATGCGGTCGACGCTGTCGCGTCTCCGGCATCGGTGAACGGGTGAACGAGTGAACGGGTGAATGGGTGAAAACCACCAGCCCGCAGCATTTCTTCCATCAAAGAGGCTTTGCGTGATTGATCACATACGGACGCGCCGCGGCGCGCCCTTACTCGTTCACCCGTTCACCCGTTCACCCGTTCACCGCCTTTTAACCCGTTCACCCGTTCACGCATGAAATTAGCCTTCATCGTCGACCCGCTGGACGAGTTCAAGCTCTACAAGGACAGCACCTACGCGATGATGCGCGAGGCCGCCAAGCGCGGCCACGAGCTCTACGCGCTGCACCAGCAGGACCTCGCGTGGCGTCAATCGGGCGTGACCGGCAACGCTTCACGGCTCCATCTCACCGGGCAGGAAACCGAAGCGTGGTACGTGCTCGAGCCGGCCGTGGAACAGGCGCTGACCGCTTTCGACGCGGTGCTCATGCGCAAGGACCCGCCTTTCGACATGGAATACGTGTACAGCACGTATCTCCTCGAGCTCGCCGAAGCGCAGGGCGCGCGCATCGTCAACCGCCCGCGAGCGGTCCGCGACCACAACGAGAAGATGGCGATCGCACGCTTTCCCCGGTTCACCGCGCCGAGCCTCGTCACGCGGCGGGAGACGCTCATCCGCGATTTCATCGCCGAGCACGGAGACGCCATACTCAAGCCGCTGCACGGCATGGGCGGCGCGTCGATCTTCCGCGTGCGCCACGACGACCCGAATTTGAGCGTCATCATCGAGACGCTCACGCTGCACGGCGCGCAGACGATCATGGCGCAACGCTACATCCCCGAGATCCGCGACGGCGACAAGCGCGTGCTGCTGATCGGCGGCAAGCCGGTGCCTTTCGCGCTGGCGCGCATCCCGAAAGCCGGCGAGACCCGCGGCAATCTCGCGGCGGGCGGCACCGGCGTCGCGAGGCCGCTGACCGCGCGCGATCGCGAGATCGCCGAATCGCTCGCGCCGCAGCTTTTCGCTGACGGCCTGACACTCGTCGGGCTCGACGTGATCGGCGATTACCTCACCGAAGTCAACGTCACCAGCCCGACGTGCTTCGTCGAAATCACCGAGCAGACCGGTTTCAACGTCGCCGGGATGATGCTGGATGCGCTGGAAACCCCCCCGACTCCGTGACCGCACGCCCTGGTAGCGCAGGCGCCCTCGCCTGCAGCCGCAGTGGCAACCGACGCAGACGTCAACCCGCTGCAGGCGAGGCGCCTGCGCTACCCTATGCGGATTGCCTGCAGTTACGCGGAGTAGAATCACCTCAATGGTAGGCATCCTGATCATCGCGCACGGCACGCTCGGCGAAAGCCTGATCCACTGCGCCAGCCACGTGCTGAACAAGCGTCCACCGCGGTTGAGGCAGCTCGGCGTCACCGCGCAGGACGATCCGCTCCTCATGCTTCCGCAGGCGCGCGCGCTCGTGAAAGAGCTCGACGACGGCTCGGGCGTGCTCATACTGTCCGATATGTACGGCGGCTCGCCGTCGAACATCGCCGCAAAGCTGCTCATTCCCGGCCGCGTCGAAGGCGTAGCGGGCGTGAACCTGCCGATGCTCATCCGCGCCCTGACTTATCGCGACAAGCCGCTCGCCACCCTCCTGATGAAAGCGGTCAGCGGCGGCTGCGAAGGCGTGCTGCGAATCCCGCCGCTGACCCTGCACAACGTTGCAACGGGAAGTTGAGATCATCAACAAGCTCGGGCTGCACGCCCGCGCTTCTGCCAAGCTCACGCAGGTCGCCGGCCGCTTCGATGCCGACGTCTGGCTGAGCCGCAACGGACGCCGCGTCAACGCGAAAAGCATCATGGGCGTCATGATGCTCGCCGCGGCCAAGGGCACGACGGTTCTCGTCGAGACCGAAGGCGCTGACGAGGAAGCCGCGATGCGCGCGGTCGAGGCGCTGGTGGCAAACCGGTTCGAAGAAGAGGAATGACTTTCGCCCTGCACGGCATTCCCGTCTCCGGCGGCATCGCGATCGGACACGCGCACCTCATCTCGCACGCGCAGCTCGAGGCGGCGCATTACACCGTCCCCGCGCACCAGATCCCCGACGAGATTTCGCGCTTCGACAACGCGGTAGCGAGTGTGCGCTCCGAGCTCACGCGGTTGAGGGGCAGCGTGCCGCTCACCGCGCCCGCCGAGTTCGTCGGCTTCATCGACGTCCACCTGATGATCCTCAACGACGGCATGCTCGCGCTCGAGCCTCGCAACATCATCGAGAACGAGCAGTGCAACGCCGAGTGGGCGCTGAAAGTGCAGATGGACGCGCTGCTCGCGCAGTTCGACCAGATCGAAGACACCTACCTGCGCGAGCGCCGCACCGACGTCATCCAGGTCGTCGAGCGCGTGATGAAGTCGCTCCTCGGGCATCCCGGCTACATGCCGCCGCAGATGGGAGATGGGCGCAAGCTCATCCTCGTCGCGCGCGATCTTTCGCCCGCCGACGTCGTGCAGTTCAAGCAGCATCACTTCGCCAGCTTCATCACCGACGTCGGCGGGACGACTTCGCACACCGCGGTGGTCGCGCGCAGCCTGAACATCCCGTCGATCGTGGCGCTCCACCAGGCGCGCCAGCTGATCCGCGAGAACGAGCTCATCATCGTCGACGGCACACAGGGTGTCGTCATCGTCGACCCCGACAGCCAGACGCTCGCCGAGTACGAGCTGCGCCAGCACCAGCACGACCTCGAGCGCCTGAAGTTGAAGCGCCTGCGCTACATGCGCGCGGCGACGCTCGACGGTCTAACCGTCGAGCTCCAGGCGAACATCGAGTTGCCCGACGACGTGGTCCAGGCGAAGGAAAACGGCGCGACCGGCATCGGTCTCTTCAGGAGCGAGTTCCTGTTCCTCAATCGCTCGCAGCTTCCCGACGAAGATGAGCAATTCGAGGCATACCGGCGCGTCGTGCAGGAGATGGAAGGGCTGCCGGTGACGATCCGCACCTACGACCTGGGCGCCGACAAGGGACCCGAGGAAGCGCAGCGCTTCGTGACCAATCCCGCGCTGGGCTTGCGCGCGATCAGGCTGTGCCTCATCGAGCCGCAGCGCTTCGTGATCCAGCTGCGCGCGCTGCTGCGCGCGTCTCACTACGGCAAGGTCAACATCCTGATCCCGATGCTCGCCAGCGTGCGCGAGGTCGAGCAGACCCTGCAGCTCATCGCGCAGGCGAAGGCGAGCCTCGACGTCGAAGGCGTTCCCTACGACAGCGAAGTGAAGGTCGGCGGGATGATCGAGATACCCGCGGCCGCCCTCGCGCTCGGCATCTTCACGCGCAAGCTCGACTTCCTGTCGATCGGAACGAACGACCTCATCCAGTACACGCTCGCGGTCGACCGCACCGACGACGCGGTGGCGCACCTCTACGACCCGCTGCACCCCGCGGTGCTCTCGCTCGTCGCTCACGTCCTCAAGACCGCCGACAAAGCCAAGGTGCCGGTCGCGCTGTGCGGCGAAATGGCCGGCGACCTCACCCTGACGCGCCTCCTCCTGGGGTTGGGCCTGCGGCAGTACTCGATGCACTCGGCGCACCTCCTCGACGTCAAACAGCGCGTGCTGCAATCGAGCCTCGCGCACGTGAAGCCCCTCGCGCTG
The DNA here is from genome assembly GCA_028292065.1 of Betaproteobacteria bacterium. GTDB lineage: Bacteria > Pseudomonadota > Gammaproteobacteria > Burkholderiales > SG8-41 > JAQGMV01. The sequence goes on along the minus strand of JAQGNC010000530.1, from coordinate 156 downwards.
CGCATGCTTCGAGAGAGCGACCCGGATCGGCTGAGGATGATGCTCGATCGGCTGAATGCTTGATGAGGGCCGTGAACGGGTGAATGGTGAACGGGTGAAAGGGTGAAAGGGTGAAGGGTGAAGGGTGAAGCGTGAAGCGTGAGGCGTGAGGCGTGA
>JAQGNC010000528.1 GCA_028292065.1 Betaproteobacteria bacterium | reverse complement strand
CCTGCCCGACGAGGTGCAGGTGAAAGCCTCGAGCGGTTCCGAGCGTCTCGATACGACCGCGCTGGAGACGGTGCGGCACTGGAAGTTCATCCCCGCGCGGCGCGGCGACACGCCGGTCGAAGCGTGGGTGCTCGTCCCGATTTCCTTCAGCCTGAGGAGTTGAACTTGAACGCACAACCCACTGTCGGCTTCGCTCACTTCCTGTCGCAGACCGACGCGGTCGGCACGACGATCCTGTTCCTGCTCCTCGTGATGTCGGTGGCGACGTGGTATCTCATCGCGACCAAAGCGCTGAGCGCGCTGCTCATGCGACAGCGCACTCGCCGTTTCCTCGGGGTCTTCTGGAATTCGCCGTCGCTGCAGAGCGTGGCGAAGCAGCTCGACCAAACGCCGGCCGACGAGCCGTTCTCGAACCTCGCGCAGCAGGCGATCCTCGCCGCGCGCCATCACCAGCGCCACGGCGCGAACACGCTGAACGAATCCGGCAGCACCGCCGAATTCCTCACCCGCGCGATACGCCGGGTGATCGACGAGGAGACCGCGCGCTTCGAGTCGGGCCTGACCGTGCTCGCATCCATCGGCAGCACCGCGCCTTTCCTGGGCCTCTTCGGCACGGTGTGGGGCGTGTATCACGCGCTCGTGGCGATCGGCATGAGCGGGCAGGGCACGCTCGACAAGGTCGCGGGGCCGGTGGGTGAGGCGCTCATCATGACCGCGCTCGGCCTCGCGGTGGCGATTCCCGCGGTGCTCGCCTACAACTTCGCGGTGCGCAGGAACCGCCTCGTGCTCGCGCAGCTCGATTCGTTCGCGCACGACCTCTTCTCGTTTCTCACCACCGGATCGCACGTGTCGGACGCCGGCGAGAGCATCGCGCCGCTGCACGCGCCCGCGGTCCAGGGAGCGCGGTGATGGCTTTCGGCGGATTCGCGAAAGGCGGCGACAGCGCGCCGATGGCCGAGATCAACATGGTGCCGCTGATCGACGTCATGCTGGTGCTGCTCGTCATCTTCATCATCACCGCGCCGCTGCTCACCCACGCGGTGAAAGTCGACCTGCCGAAAGCGTCGAGCGCGCCGAACGTGACCAAGCCCGAGAACATCCAGATCGCAGTGAAAGCCGACGGGCAGGTCTACTGGAACGGCGTCGCGATCGGCAGGAGCGAGATGACGTCGCGTATGGCAGCCGCGTCGAAGCTCGACCCCGCGCCCGAAGTGCACCTGCGAGCCGATCGCACCACGCCGTACGAGAACGTCGCGCAAGTGATCTCGACCGCGGCAAAAGCGGGCCTGACGAAGATCGGTTTCGTGACCGAGCCTGCGGAGACGCGTTGATGCTGCTGCGCTGGCTCCTCGCGTTGATGATGGCGGTTGCGCTTCCGGTTTACGCGCAAGAGCGCGCAGCGCAGACGGTCGTGCACGTCCTCGATTATGTCGCGGGCGATTACGCCGGCGCGGTCGAAGCGGGGCGCGTGAAGAGCGCCGACGAGTACCGCGAAATGGTCGAGTTCACGACACAGGTCGTCGAGCAGCTCAAAGCGCTGCCGGCGAGCGCGCAAAGCCCCGCACTGAGCGCACAGGCCGCCGGGCTGCAGCAGCTCGTCGCGAACAAAGCCGACGCGGCCGAGGTCGCGCAGGCCGCGGGCAAGTTGCGATGGGCGACCATCGGCGCGTACAAGCTCGCCATCACACCCGAGCGCACCCCCGACCTGAAGCGTGCAACGGTTCTGTATGCGGAGAATTGCGCCGCGTGCCACGGTGCGCAAGGCCGCGGCGACGGACCGGGCGCACGGGGCATGGAGCCGAAGCCCGCTGACTTCCATGACGCACAGCGCATGGCCAGGCGCGACGCGTATTCGCTCTACAACACGATCACTCTCGGCGTCTCGGGCACCGCGATGAAGGGTTATGCGCAGCTATCCGACGATGAGCGCTGGGGACTCGCTTTCCACGTCGCAAGCCTGGCCGGCGCCCGGCGCGCGCCCCTCGCGTATGCGAAAGCGACATTGAACGAAACGCTGGCCGCGTATCGCCAAGGCGAGAACGCCCGTGCGCAGCAGCTCGCGGTGGCGGCGTACCTCGAAGGCTTCGAGCTCGTCGAGCCGGCGCTCGATGCGGTCGACCACGATCTGCGCACCACGATCGAAGCCGACATGCTGCGGGTGCGCACCCTCATGCGCGAAGGCGCGTCGGCGGATGCGCTCGAAGCGCACGTCACGCGCACGAGCGCCGAGCTCGACGCGGCGGAGCAGAAGCTCGGCGGCACGTCGCTGTCTCCCACCGCCGCAGCGACGAGCGCTTTCATCATCCTCCTGCGCGAGGGTCTGGAAGCGATCCTGCTGCTCGCCGCGATCGTCGCGTTCCTGGTGAAGGCCGGCCGCCGCGACGCGTTGCGCTACATCCACGCGGGGTGGATCGCGGCGCTCGCGCTCGGCATCGTCACGTGGTTCGTCGCGCGCTTCATCGTGTCGGTCAGCGGCGCGAGCCGGGAGATGACCGAAGGCGTCACCGCGCTCGTCTCTGCGGGCATCCTGCTCTACGTCGGCTGGTGGCTGCACGACAAGAGCCACGCGCGCGCGTGGCGCCAATTCATAGACCAGCGCCTCGCGGGAGCACTCTCCCGCGGCACCGTCGGCGCGCTCGCGAGCCTTTCGTTTCTCGCGGTCTACCGTGAAGTGTTCGAGACCGTGCTGTTCTACGAAGCGTTGTGGGTGCAGGCGGGAGACGCCGCGCACGGCGCGCTCTTCGCGGGACTCGCGGCGGGCGGCGCGGTGCTGGCGGTGACCGCGTGGCTCATCTTCCGCTACGGCGTGCGCCTTCCGATCGGTCTGTTCTTCGGCGTGAGCGCGGCGTTCCTCGCGCTGCTCGCGGTCGTCTTCGCGGGGCAGGGCGTCAAAGCGCTGCAGGAAGCCGGCGCGATCGCGGTGACCGCGATCGACTTCCCGCGCATTTCGGCACTCGGCGTGTTCCCCACGGTGCAGTCGCTCGCCGCGCAGGCGTGCGTGGTCCTCGTGGTGCTCGCGGTATTCGCACGCGGCAAGCTCGGCGGGGGAGGCACACGGCCGTAGCGCCGGCACACCGGAACGATTCACTCCTCTCAGCCAGCCACTCCGGCGTCAGCCGGTCAGCCAGCCAATAACGACTTCAAGAAAGATGACTGGCATGACTGCACGCATACGTTTTTATCCTGTCGCGCTGACGCTGGCGGGCCTTCCGCTCACCAGTCTGGGCGCCCAGCCCGAAACCGAACAGCAACTGCAGGAGATGCGCGTCGAGAGCGGCCGCGAAGTCTCCGGCTACTCTGCGCCGACCGCGACTTCCGCGACGAAGATCGACGCGCCGCTGCGCGACATTCCGCAGACCGTCAACGTGATCCCCGAAGAGCTGCTGCGCGACCAGGCCGCTCGCTCGATGCAGGACGCGCTGCGCAACGTCCCGGGCATCGGCCTTTCGCATGGCGACGGCCAGCGCGACCAGGTGTTCATCCGCGGCTTCTCGGCGATCTCCGACCAGTTCATCGACGGCCTGCGCGACGACGCGCTGTATTTCCGCGACCTTTCGAACATCGAGCGCATCGAGGTGATCAAAGGACCCGCCGCGGTGCTGTACGGCCGCGGTTCGTCCGGCGGTCTCATCAACCGCATCACGAAGAAACCCGACGGGGACATCGCGGAAGTGACCGGGCAGGTCGGAAGCTGGAACGACCGCCGCGGCGAGATCGACGTCGGCCGCGCGTTCAATGGGGGCAGCGTGGTGTTCCGCATCAGGGGTGCGATCGAGCGCGCGGACAGCTACCGCGACAAGCAATTTCTCGATCGCCAAGCGGTGGCGCCTTCGATCCTGCTCAAGCCGGGCGCCGACACCCAGCTCCTGCTCCAGGCCGAGCATCTGTCGGACCGCCGCATCACCGATTTCGGCATCCCGGCTTTTCACGGCCGCCCGGTCGCGGTCGCGCCGTCGACCTATTACGGCGCCGCCAACGCGCGTGACGTCGATTACACACAGGCCGACGTGAATGCCGGCGGTTTCACGCTGACGCAGCGGCTGAACGGCGACTGGTCTTTGCGCAACGCTTTTCGCGGCTACGAATACAAGCTCGACCGCAACAACACACTCGTGGGCAGCGTCGACGAAACGCTGCGGACCGCGACGCTCAATCGCTCCAACGTGAGGAGGAACGAGACCGGCTGGTTCAACCAGAGCGAGCTCACGCAGAAGCTCACGCTCGGCGGCACGAGCCATCAACTGCTCTACGGCGTCGAGCTCGGGCACCAGCGCAAAGACCAGTTGTTCGTCACGCAGAACGGGGTCGCCACGGTGTCGCTCTTCAATCCGGTGTTCCCGGTGCTGCCGTTTTTCGCAGCCGCCGCACCGTCGACCGACAACGTCGGCATCATGGACGTGGCGAGCGCGTACGTGCAGGACCTCGTCGCGCTCACGCCGCACTGGAAAGCGCTCGCGGGCGTGCGCTACGACCGCTTCCAGCAGGAGACGCGCGAGCGGCGTGCCGGACAGCCGAACCTCTCGCGCACCGACGGCGCGTGGAGCCCGCGCGCGGGACTCGTGTACCAGCCGACGCTGACCCAGGCGTATTACGCCTCCTACAGCAAGTCTTTCCAGCCTTCGGCCGAAGGTTTCGCGCTCGCGGCGAACAACGCCCAGCTCGATCCGGAAGAAACGACGAACCGCGAGGTCGGCGCGAAGCTCGATTTCTTCGGCGGATTGGCGAGCGCGACCGCGTCGCTCTTCCGGTTGGAGCGCACCAACATCAAGGCGGCGAATCCCAGCGCGCCCACCGTGCTCATCCCGATCGGCGAGCAGCGCACCGACGGCCTCGAGCTCACGTTCACCGGGCAGTTGCCGCGCGGCTGGCAGGTCTATGCGGGTTACGCGTATCTCGATTCGCGTGTGACCCACTCGATCGCGGTCGACGCCGGACAGCAGGTCCAGGGCAAGCGCGCGACGCTCACGCCCGAGCACAGCGCCAACCTGTGGCTCACCAAAGCGCTCGGCGGCGGTTTCGGCGCCGGCGGCGGTTTCAACTATGTCGGCGACCGCGCGGCGAATCCGGGAAACACCGTCGAGCTTCCCGCTTACGTCACGTTCGATGCCGCGGTGTGGTATCGCGCGCGCAGCTACGACCTGCAGCTGAACGTCTACAACCTGTTCGACCGCGAATACATCGTGTCGGGGCACGGCTCGTCGCCCAATCTCAACCTCCCGGGCGCGCCGCGTAACGCGGTGATGACCGCGCGCTTTCGCTTCTGAGGAGACGCCCGTGAACGCACGTATCGCTACGGCGCCCGTCGGTTACCTTTTCATGCCTGCGCTCGTGCGCAGGCGCGCGAAAGCCCTGATCTGGCTGCGACGCACCCATGCATGGCTGGGGCTGTGGGGCGCCGGCCTCGCGCTGCTTTTCGGAACGACCGGTTTCCTGCTCAATCACCGGCTGGTGATGAAAGTGAACGCGCCTCACGTCGAACAGACGGTCATCCAGGTTCCGCTCGACGTGCGCCCCGCCAACGCGCAGGCGCTCGCGGTTCAGGTTCAGAAAGCATTGCGCGCCGACAGGCCCGCGGCGCTGGTTCGGGTCGAGCCGGCGCAGGACGTCACGTGGAACGGCGAGACCCTGAGGCAGCCCGAGCTGTGGCGGGTCTTCTTCGCGTCGCCCGCGAGGACCCTCAACGTCGAATACTGGGCGGGCAATGCTTACGCGACGGTCAAACGGCAGGACCCGAACGCGTGGGCGCTGCTCACGCGGCTGCACACCGGGACCGGAGCGACCGTCGCGTGGGTGCTGCTCGTGGACACCCTCGCCGGCGCGCTCGTCACGCTCTCGCTCACCGGCCTCATGCTGTGGAGCCGGCTGCACGGCACGAGGCTCATGGCGCTCGGGATCGGCCTGGGGTCGATCGTCCTCACCTTCTCGCTCGCGTGGCACGCGATGTAAACGCGCCGCCAGGCTCCGGTTGGCTGCGGCGGGAACGCGATTGTCCGCCATTACATCTAATTGGCCGACACCGCATAAAGAGTCATCGAATGCTGCCGGCCGACGACCTGTCCCCCGATCTGTCTCGACGCCCCGCCACCACCGACGCGGAGCTCGCAACGCGTATCGCCGCGGGTGACGCCGCCGCGCTCGAAGCGCTGATGCGCGAATGCAACCGTAAAGTCTTTCGCATCGCGCGCGCCATCCTCAAGGACGATGCCGAAGCGGAAGACGCGGTGCAGGAAGCCTATGTCGCCGCGTTCCTCCAGATCGGCACGTTTCGCGGCGGCTCGAAGCTCTCGACGTGGGTCTCGCGCATCGTCATCAACGAAGCGCTCGGCAGGCTGCGCAAGCAGAAGCGCCAGAACACCGTCGTGCCTTTTTCCGAAGACTACAGCAGCCGCGAAGTGCAGGAGACCGTGTCCATGGACCAGGCGGGAACCTCGCCGGAGCAGGCTTTGATGCGCTCCGAGATACGCGCTTTGCTCGAAGCCAAGATCGACGAGCTGCCGATGGGCTTTCGCACCGTGTTCATCATGCGCGAGCTCGAGGAGATGACGGTCGAGGAGACCGCCGAATGCCTCGGCGTTCCGCAGGCGACGGTGCGAACCCGGCTTTTTCGCGCCCGGGCGCTGCTGCGCGAATCGCTCGCGCGCGAGATCGACGTCGCCACGTCCGACGCGTTCGCTTTCGCGGGCGCGCGCTGCGACCGCATCGTCTCGACTGTCCTCGATCGCGTCGCGAGACTCACTTCATCCTCATCCGATTAACCCGCACGACCCACCCGAAACGGAGCATTCCATGAACGTCACGCACCTGATCATCGCCAGCGGTTTTGCCCTCGCCGCCTCCACGGTCGCCGCCCAGTCCGCGGGTCCGACCGATCCCCAGATCGCCGCGATCGTCGTCGCGGCCAACCAGGTCGACATCGACGCCGGAAAGCTCGCCGAATCCAAAGCGGCGGATAAGGAGGTCAAGGCTTTCGCCAGGCGCATGGTGACCGACCATACCGGCGTGAACAAACAGGCGGTGGCGCTGGTCACCAAGCTCAACGTCAAACCCGAAGAGAACGACACCAGCCGGAGCCTCAAGTCCTCGGGCGAGGAGACGCTGAAGAAGCTCAAAGGGCTGAAAGGCGCCGAGTTCGACAAGGCCTACGTCGACAACGAAGTCGCGTACCACCAGACGGTGCTGGACGCGGTGGACAAGACCCTGATCCCGAGCGCGAAGAACGCGGAGCTGAAGGACCTGCTCGTCAAAGTGCGTCCCGCGTTCGTCGCGCACCTCGACCACGCGAAGCAGATCCAGTCTTCGCTCAAGAAGTGAGCCGCGCGGGCGCCATGCGAACGAGCACCCGGCGCGCGGCGGTCTTCGCTGCGCTGCTGTGCTCGTTGCACGCCGGCGGCGCGGTCGCCGCGTCGCCCGCGGGCAAGACCCACACGGTCATCATGGAAGGCGTCGCGTTCGCGCCCGCCACCCTGGCGGTCCGCGCAGGCGACACCGTGACGTGGGTGAACAAGGATGCGTTCCCGCACACCGCGACCGCGCAGGACCGCAGCTTCGATTCGGGCGAGATCCCCGCGGCGCGCAGCTGGAAGATGGCCGCGCGCAAGGCCGGGAGCTTCGCCTACGTCTGCACGCTGCATCCCGGCATGAAAGGCACGCTGGTCGTCAAATGAGCCCGGGCGGCACGGCATGCTTTTTCCATACTCGCCAGCAGGAGGTGCCTCATGCGTACGCCCGCAAGCATCGCGAAACACCCGATCCACCCCATGCTCGTCCCGATCCCGATCGGCCTGTGGCTGTTCTCGCTCTTCTGCGACCTGGTTTTCACGTTCGGCGGCGGTGGTGAAAACTGGCAGATCGTCGCCTTCTATACGATGGTCGGCGGGGTGGTCGGGGCGCTGATCGCGGCGATTCCGGGTCTCATCGACATGCTGTCGCTGCCGGCGGGACCGAAGAGAACCGCGGTCGCGCACATGGCGATCAACCTGACCGTCGTCGTGCTCTACGTCGTCAACGTCTTCGTGAGGCTCGCCAACCCCGACAACCTCGAGCTCGCGCTCGGCCTTTCGGCCGTCGCGGTCTGCCTGCTCGGCGTTTCGGGATGGCTCGGCGGCAAGATGGTCTACGAGCTTCGCGTCGCGGTGGACACGGGTGAAGAGCCTGCACACCTGAAGGCCGGCAGCGGCGACCGGATACGCGCCTGACAACATCATCGGCTGCAGGCGCCTGCGCTACGCGGGCAAGCTACGCTCGTAATCCGGGCCCTCGAAAGCGACCGCCAGGGAGCCGAAGGAAAGGGAGATTCAAGGAGGGAAACCTTGGTTTCCCTCCTTGGCGTACACCGGCGATCAACCGCAGCGTGCCTGGCTAGCCAGGCACGCAGCGGT
>JAQGNC010000430.1 GCA_028292065.1 Betaproteobacteria bacterium | reverse complement strand
CCGCGTCGGTTCCGCTGATCTGGCCGCGCTTGGCCGAGATGTCGCCGGCGATGTCGCCCATCGCGGGCTCGGGTGCGGTGATCTCGACGTTCACGATCGGCTCGAGGACGATCGGGCGCGCCTTGCTGATCGCGTCCATGAACGCACGCTTGCCGGCCGAAATGAACGCGACCTCTTTCGAATCGACCGCGTGGTGTTTGCCGTCGTAGACGATGACGCGCACGTCGTGCACCGGGTAACCCGCGATCGGACCCGCGTCGAGCACCTGGCGCACGCCTTTTTCGACAGCCGGGATGAACTGGGTCGGTATCGTCCCGCCTTTGACCGCGTCGACGAACTCGAAACCCGAGCCGCGCTGCAAAGGCTCGACGCGCAAGTACACCTCGCCGAACTGTCCGGCGCCGCCGGTCTGCTTCTTGTGGCGATGGTGGCCTTCCGCTTTGGCGGTGATCGTTTCGCGATAAGGGATGCGCGGCGGGCGGGTGCTGACTTCGACGTGGTACTGCCCCTGCAGCCGGTCCATGATGTAGCGCATGTGCAGGTCGCCGAGGCCGCTCACGACGGTCTCGTTCGACGCCACGTTGTGCGCGACCTTGAAAGTCGGGTCTTCAGTCGCGAGCTTGTGCAGCGCCTCGGAGATGCGCTGCTCGTCGCCGCGGCGCTTGGGCTCGACCGCGAGGCTGTGCATCGGGGTCGGGAACTCGAGCGGGGCGAGATGGATGTGATCCTCGTCGTGGGAATCGTGCAGCACCGCGTCGAAACTGATGTCGTCCACCTTGGCGACCGCGCCGATGTCCCCGGGCGTGAGCGCCTCGGTCTCGACGTATTCCTTGCCCTGGAGCAGATAAGGGTGGCTCACCTTGAAGGGCTTGCGGCCGTCGCCGATGAAGAGCTGCGTGTCCCGGGTGATCGTTCCCTGGTGGACGCGGAACACGCCCACCTTGCCGACGAAAGGGTCGATCAGCACCTTGAAGACGTGTGCGAGCACGTGTTTCGACGCATCGGGCGCGGCGCGGATCGGCGTGGCGGCGCTGCCTTCGCCTTTGAGGAATTGCGGGGGATTGCCTTCGGTCGGATTCGGCATGAGCTTCAGGAAAACGTCCAGCAGCTCGCCCACTCCGGCGCCGTTGCGCGCGGACACAAAGCAGATCGGCACCAGATGGCTTTCGCGCAACGCCTGCTCGAAAGGCGCGTGCAGCTCGGCGGGGCTGACCTCGCCCTGCTCGAGATATTTCGCCATCAGGTTCTCGTCGACTTCGACGACCTGGTCGATGAGCGCCTGGTGCGCTTCCTCGACCGACGAGAAATCGGACTCGCCCCCCGGGTTGAAAAAGCAGTCGACGACGCGCTTGCCCCCGCCCGCGGGCAGGTTGATCGGCAGGCATTCCTTGCCGAAGGTCGCCTGGATCCGGGCGACGAGCTGCGGCAGGTCGACGTTTTCAGCGTCGATCTTGTTGATCACGATCATGCGGCACAGGTTGCGTTTGGCGGCCCACTCCATCATGCGGTGGGTGATCATCTCGATGCCGTTCTGCGCGTTGATCACCACCGCGGCGGTCTCGACCGCGGGCAGCGCCCCGATCGCGCGGCCGACGAAGTCCGGAAGCCCGGGCGTGTCGATGAGATGCATGCGCGTCTCGCCGCACGTGAGATGCACGAGCGACGCGTTGAGCGAGTGCTGATAGGTTTTCTCGAGCGGGTCGAAATCGCACACCGTCGAGCCTTTCTCGACACTGCCCATCGCGCCGATCATGCCGGCCTTGTGGAGCAGGGCTTCGGTGAGGGTGGTCTTGCCCGCGGCGCCATGGCCCACGAGGGCAATGGTGCGGATCATCTCTGGAGAGAATCTCGGCATGCTCCTCCTCCGTCACGTGTATTCGTCCGCTCGCGACAGCGTGTGGGACGCGGGGAGTCGCCGGGATCGATTGCGTATGAGCTGCGGCAGGTGCCGAACCCAGTATAAACGGGCCCCTCGCGCGGTTACAAGATAAGCGCGGTTAACCCTTCGCGGCCGTCACGCACGTTGTAATAGGGCGCGCGTAAGCCTGAACGAGGGTTAGGCGCGCTGTGAAAAGGCTCATGACGCACACGCTGACGCTGCCGTCGCGCGCCGGTTTACCGCGCATTCGCGCTGCCGCATACTGCGACCCCGTGATGCCCCGGGACCCGCTCGCCGCCGACGAAGACCTGATGCTCGCCTACCGCGGCGGCAACGCCGCGGCTTTCGACGAGCTCTACCGGCGCCACAAAGCGCCGCTCTATCGCTATCTCGTGCGCCAGTGCCGCGATGCCGCGGTCGCCGAGGAGCTTTTCCAGGACATCTGGTCGAACCTGATTCGTGCGCGTGCGAGCTACACCGTGACTGCGCGATTCACGACGTATCTGTATCGGCTCGCGCACAACCGGCTGATCGACCACTATCGCCGCCGCGCGCCGGCGGCGCTGGTGTCGTTCGACGACGAGGACGCCGCGCCCGCCGAGCCGCCTGCGCCGCGCCACGAGCAACCCGACGCGGTCTACGATTCGAAACAGCGCGCGGCGCGGCTGCTCGCGCTGCTTGCCGAGCTTCCCGAGGCGCAGCGCGAAGCGTTCGTCCTGCAGCACGAGTCCGGAATGAGCGTCGAGGAGATCGCGGAGGCGACCGGCGTCAGCCGCGAGACCGCTAAAAGCCGGCTGCGCTACGCCATGACCAAGCTTCGTGCGGGGATGGAAGGATGGCTGTGAACGAACGTGACACCGCCGGCGAAGATTCGCGCATCGCGGCGCTCTATCGCGAGGCCGCGCTCGAAGAGCCGCCGCCTTACCTCGACGCATCGATACGGCGCGACGCCCGGCGTGCGCTGGACGCGCCTGCGGCGGCACGCGCGCGCCCGTGGTGGTCGGCGTGGCGTGTGCCGGTCGCTTTCGCGGCGGTCGCGGTACTCAGCGTCAGCGTCGTCGCCATCGTTTCGCGTGAAGGCGGTGAGCCTTTGACGATCGGAGAGCGTGTCGCGACGAGCGAAGCGCCATCCGCCGCCGCTCCGCAAGCCGCGCCTGGCGCGGACCACGCGCCAGCCGAGACCGAGGCGCAAGCGCCTGAGCGCACGCGCCGCAAGCTCGAAGCGCGGCAGCGTCAAGATCGACGCGGCGATGCGTCCGCACCGGCGACTCAGTCGGCGGTGCCGCCCGGCGAAGCGTCCGCACCATCGAGCCAGTCGGCCGCGCCGCGCGGCGAGCCGATTGCGCCGCCTCGAGCTTCCGCCGCCGACGCGTCAGCACAAGCCGCGGCGGGAGCGAGCCCCACGCTCGCCGACCAGGAGAGATCTGCTCCCGCGCCGGCCGCCGAGGCCGCGGCTGCCGCAACCGCGCCGGCGGCAGTCCAGCGCAGGCGCGCGGAGACCTCCGCTGCACCCGCCGCGAGACCGGCGATGGCTGCGCGCAACGCCTTGACGCCGGCCGTCGCTGCGATGGTCGTCGAACTCGACGGACGAGCGCCTGCGGCGTGGCTCGAGCGCGTCGCCACACTGCGGCGCGACGGCCGGACCGATGACGCCGACGCGCTGCTCGCCGAGTTCAGGCGGCGTTACCCCGACGAGCCGCTGCCGGAGGCGTTCAGGTAAGTATGACGGCAGCATACGACCCGGAGCACGATCCCAAGCCGCAGCCGCCTCGCGCGCCCGAACAGTGGGAGTGTTGCCAGAGCGGCTGCGAACCTTGTGTTTACGATCTCTACTGGGAGGCGGTCGAGCGCTACGAGCGCGCGCTGAGCGAGTGGGAATCGCGAAACAAATCACGCAGCGGCGCCGATTCCGCTTGAATCCCGCCGGCTTTGCGGATTCGGAAACTGCGGTTACAATGCGCTCGTTTCATTCAATGAAGAACCGGCAACGCGCCGGCAACTTTTTGTTTTTCCGGTAGTTTTTACCGGCCCCCAGGATCTGCGGCGCTTAACGCCAAGATTGACGGGACGCCCGGTAGAGCCGAATAATCGGGGTGATGGTGCAGCGCACCATCTAAACACTTCAAACCCCCAGTTCGCCTGACGACGACCCTCGCGTCACTTCGCTCAGGTTCGACACAGAGATTTTTCGCGCCGTTTCCCGCCGGGCCGAGCCATGTGCCGCCGGCAACTTCGGAAACGGTATTCCACGTTACCCGCGAGGTAACAGGCTGACCCGGGCGCGGCTGTGCACCCAGGTCCCATCAAGAAGGAGGTTTTGCATGACCGCAAAATCAGCCCCGCAGCTCACCGCACCACCATCCACCCGCGCTTCGCTCCATCCGCGCACCTTGCTGCTCCTCGTGCTCGCGATCGTCATGGCGAGCACGGCGTGGCTCCTGGACCAGCAGGGCACGCAGGCCGCCGCCGCGGCAGGCCCCGCCGCACCGGCCGAACCGGAGGCTGCCGCGGATAGCGTCAGCGTCGCCCAGGCGCCCGCCGAGGCCGCCAAGCCGGTCGAAAATTCCCGGTTCCGCGCGCTGTCGGAATTCCTGGCCAAGCGCTACAAGGTTTCCCAGGCGGTCACGTTCGATCTGGTCAGCATGGCGCACGCCGCGGGGCAGCAGATGGGCCTCGATCCGCTGCTCATCATCGCGGTGATGGCGGTCGAATCGCGCTTCAACCCGATCGCCGAAAGCGTCGCCGGCGCGAAGGGCCTCATGCAGGTGATCCCCAAATACCATCTCGAGAAATTCCGGGAGTACGGCGGAGAGAAGTACGCCGTCTTCGACCCGGAGACCAACATTCTGGTCGGCTCGCAAATCCTCAAGGACTATCTCGCCCGCACCGGCAGCCTGAACAGCGCGCTTCAGCTTTACGTCGGCGCGTCCGACGAGGAAGACGTGCCGTACATCGACAAGGTGATGACCGAGAAGCAGCGCCTCCAGCAGGTCCTGCGCAACAAACCGGCCAAGCGGCCCGACGTCGAAGCGTCGATGGCCGGCGAGCGATTCGCGAGCGCATACTAAAGGGCTCAGCGTCGCTTTCGCGGCGCCCACTTCCTGCATCGAGGGGACTGTCATGGCTGAAACCGGTCTGCCGAAAGATCTTTTCGAGTGGATGCAGAAGATGTGGAACCCGATGTCTTTCCCGGTCCCCGGGATGCTTACCCCGACCGCGGACATCGGCGAGATCGAGAACAAGATCCGCGAGCTGAAGAGCGTCGAGAACTGGCTGACGATGAACGTCGGCTTCGTTCAGATGACGATCAAGACCCTGGAGATGCAGAAAGTCGCGCTGGAATCGTTAGGGGCGGGCCAGAAAAAGACGTGAGCAAGTGCGTGAGGGCTGAGGCGTAAGTGCCGGGTGCTTGCCCGGGTTCGCGCCTCACCCCTCACCCCTCACCGGTCTCTCCTCTCCTCACGCCTCACGAACTTTCTTGAACCGCTCCGTCGCTTTCACCAGCTCCGCACAGATCCCCGGCTCCCACGCCGAATGCCCCGCGTCGGGCACCACGATGTAATCGGCTTGCGGCCACGCGCGGTGCAGATCGTCCGCGGTGACGATCGGGCACACCGCGTCGTAGCGGCCCTGCACGATCACCGCAGGCACGTCACGCAAGCGCTTGACGTTTTCGAGCAGCGAGTTCTCCGGCAGGAAGATGTCGTGGGTGAAGTAGTGCGCTTCGATGCGCGCGAGCCCGAGCGCGACGACGTCGCTCGCGAAGTACGCGACGGTCTCGGGGCTCGCGAGCAGGGTGGAACACGACCCTTCGTAAACACTCCAGGCGCGCGCCGCAGGCATGTGCACTGCCGGGTCGCGGTGAGTCAGCCGCCGGTGATAGGCCTTGAGCAGGTCCTTGCGCTCGGCTTCGGGAATCGCGCCGGCGAATGCGCGCCACGCTTCGGGAAAGAGATTTCGCAAGCCGTATAGAAACCACTCGATCTCACTTTTGCGGCAGAGAAATATTCCGCGCAGCACGAGACCGGTGCAGCGATCCGGGTGCGCAATGCCGTATGCGAGCGCGAGCGTGCTTCCCCACGATCCGCCGAAGACCAGCCAGCGCTCGATTCCGAGATGCGTCCGCAGGCGTTCCAGGTCGGCGACCAGATGAGGCGTGGTGTTGTCCCTGAGCTCGCCCAGCGGACGCGAGCGCCCGGCGCCGCGCTGGTCGTAGACGACGATGCGGTAATGCGCAGGATCGAAAAATCGCCGGTGCGCGGGCGCCGAGCCCGCCCCGGGGCCGCCGTGCAGGAACACCACCGGCGCGCCGCGCGGGTTACCCGCCTCCTCGTAATACATCTCGTGCACCGCGTCGAGGCGCAGCATGCCGGTGTTGTACGGCTCGATCTCCGGGTAGAGGTCGCCGCGCACCGCGGGGGAGTGATCAGCCATGGCTCTTAGACTACCAAGTGAAGGGTGAAGCGTGAAGGGCGTGAGGCGTGAGGAGTGAGGAGTGAGGAGTGAGGAGGCGTGAGGAGTGACGAGTGAGGCGGAAGCTGGTGCGCGATCGCCGGTCAGTCCCAGCCGTAGCGATAGAACAAGCCGAAGGAGCTGGTCTGTCCGGCTTGCGCCCGCAAGCCGACGCGCTCGGTCAAGCTGAATTCGAGCCTCAGCAGGTTCTCGGCGCCGCCGAGACTCTGCTCGAACATCACGTACAGCCGGTCGGTGATGCGCTTGCCCACGGTGAGGAATTGCTCCGAGACGCCGCCGCTGCCGGTCATGCCGATCTCGTCGACGTGCAAGGCGCGTGCGAGTGGTGCGCCCGCTTTACCCATCACGGCCGCGGTCGCCAGCGGGAGCGCTGAAAGCTGTCCCGCACCCGCGGTTCCGGGTGCGCGGCCGAGCACGAGCCACGACAGCGCTTCGCCTTCGGGAAGCGGCGGGTTGGAC
>JAQGNC010000427.1 GCA_028292065.1 Betaproteobacteria bacterium | reverse complement strand
AGGAAAGACCGGCGCCTTCGGGCACCACGAGCTCGCCGTCGAGCACGAAGCGTTTCGCCGGGAGCGCTTCGAGCGCCGCCGCGACTTCCGGAAAATAGCGGTTGAAAGGCTGCCCCGATTTCGAGCGCAGGTCGACTTCACCGTCGTCCTTGAAACCGAGGCATCGAAAACCGTCGAACTTGGGCTCGTAATGCCATTCGGGACCACTCGGAAGCGCCGGGACGAGCTTGGCCTCCATCGGCTCGTAGGTGAGCGGGATCGGCAGCGTCACGGGCGCCTAAAGCAGAGGCTGCAGGTCGAAGCGCCCGTCGTTCGCGAGCAGCGGCGCCCACAGGTCGCCGCGCTGCGCCAGGCGCGCGGGCATGTTGGATATGCCGAAGTCATCGATCGACGCGCCGTTCTCGATCTCGTCCCAGGTCACGGGCGCGGACACCGTCGCAAGCGGCATGGGGCGCGGCGAGTACACCGACGCGAGCGTGCGCCCCCACGCATTCTGGTTGTAATCGACGAGCACACGGCCTCGCGGGCGTTTAGCGATCCGGTACTCGGCGGTGACCACGTTCGGCCGCAACTTCGCCAGGTCCTGCGCGAAGCGCTTCGCGAAAGTCCAGACCATCTTCTGTGTCGGGCCGCGCACGATTCCCACGTACACGTGGATGCCGCGCGAGCCGGTCGTCTTCGCGATCGGCTGCATGCCCAGGCCTTCGAGCGCGGTGCGCACCAGCAGCGCGGTCTCGCGCACCGCCTCGTACGACGCGCCTTTCACCGGGTCGAGATCGAAATGCAGGTAATCGGGACGATCGACGTCGTCGCACCGGCCATACCACGGGTTCAGATCGATGCAGCCGAGGTTGACGATCCACAGCAGCGAGGCTAGATCCTGCACCATGGGGAAATCGATGACGCTGCCCGACGCATGCTCGATCGAGCACGTCTCGATCCACTCCGGGCGCGGCGCAGGCGCACGCTTCATGAAGAAGCACTTGCCCGACGCGCCGTTCGGATAGCGCTTCATCACCATCGCGCGGTCGGCGAGATGCGGCAACAGTGCGTGTGCCACGTCCGCGTAGTATTGCAGCAGGTCGCGCTTGGTGAGCTCGAGCTCGGGCCAGAAGATCTTGTTCAGATTGGTCAGGCGCACCCTGCGCTCGCCGATGCGCACCTCGGCCTCTTCGACGCCGGTGGGAACGACGACGCGGTTCTCGGCGATGCTGCGCTGCACGTTGACACGCGCCGACGCCATCGAGGGATGACGGGTTCGCGTCGCGCGCTCGCTCGTAGGTGGCCGCATGACGTTATCCAAGCAAGGCATGGACCCGCCGCAGCCGCCGCGCGCGCCGGGCCCGAGCGTCCTGCAGAGGCGGCACGCTACAATATGGGCTACGGCGCTCCACGAATCGCCGCTTCAACTCCGCAGGAGCCTCCGCGCATGCCAAAACAATCCCCTGTTACATCCGAACCGTCCGCTTCCGCCACGCCGCGGGGGCTCGCCCTGCTCCGCGACCCGCTGCTGAACAGGGGAACGGCTTTTACCGAAGAAGAGCGCGACGCGCTGGGCCTGCGCGGGCTGCTGCCGGCGCGAGTGCACACCCAGGAGGAACAGGCGAACCGCATCATGACCAACCTGCGGGCGCTGTCCGACCCACTCGAGAAATATGTCGCGTTGAACGCGCTGCACGATCGCAACGAAGCGCTGTTCTTCCGCGTGGTCATCGATCACATCGATGAGATCATGCCGATCATCTACACGCCCGTGGTCGGCCTCGCGTGCCAGAACTACGGCAAGGTGTTCCAGCGCCCGCGAGGAATGTGGATCACGATCAACGATCGCGGCCGCGTCGCCGACGTGCTGCGCAACTGGCCTTACCCGGCGAAGATGATCGTGGTCACCGACGGCGAGCGCATTCTCGGGCTCGGCGATCTCGGGGCACAGGGCATGGGCATCCCCGTAGGCAAGCTCGCGCTCTACACCGGCTGCGGCGGCATCGCGCCCGACCAGTGCCTGCCGATCACGATCGACGTGGGAACGAATAACGCCGAGCTCCTCGCGAACCCGTTCTACATCGGGCTGCGCCAGCGGCGCGTCACCGGGGAAGCGTATGACGAGCTCATGGAGGAGTTCATCACCGCCGCGCAGGCCGTGTTCCCCGGCGTGGTCATCCAGTTCGAGGACTTCGCGAATCACAACGCGTTTCGCCTGCTCGAGAAATACCGCGATCGCATTCCCACGTTCAACGACGATATCCAGGGGACCGCCGCGGTCGCGCTCGCCGGCATCTTCTCGGCGCTGCGAGTCACCGGCGAGAAGCTGACCGACCAGACGTTCCTGTTCATGGGCGCGGGCGAAGCCGCGGTCGGCATCGCCGACCTCATCTCTTCGGCGATGGAGACCAACGGTCTCACGCCCGAAGAGGCGCGCAGGCGCTGCTGGCTTTTCGATTCGCAGGGGCTCGTGGTGGGCGGCAGGCTCAAGCTCGCCGAGCACAAGCTCGCCTACGCGCACGAGCATTCGCCGCTCGAGGATTTCGTCACCGCGATCAGGACGTTGAAGCCCACCGGCATCATCGGCGTTGCGGCAGTCGGGGGCACGTTCACACGCCAAGTCCTCGAAGAGATGGCGAAGATCAACGAGCGCCCGATCGTGTTCGCGCTGTCGAACCCGACTTCGCAGGCGGAGTGCACCGCCGAAGAAGCCTATCGCTGGACCGGCGGACGCGCCCTTTTCGCGTGCGGCAGCCCGTTCGATCCCGTGACCATCGACGGCAAGACTTTCGTGCCTCGCCAGGGCAACAACTCCTATATCTTCCCCGGAATCGGCCTCGGCGCGGTATTGAGCGGCACGCGCCGGATCACCGACGAGGTATTCATGGCCGCGGCCTACAAGCTCGCCCACCTCGTGAGCGAGTCCGACCTCGAGCAGGGCAGTCTTTATCCGGCGCTGTCGCGCACGCGCGAAGTGTCCGCGCACATCGGCGCGGCGGTGGCGGAAGCCGCGCACGCGCGCAAGCTCACCGACAGGAAAAAACCCGCCGACCTGCTCAAGGACATGGAATCGCACATGTATCACCCGGAATACGCGAACGTCGGGTGAGGTCGCGCGCGTCTTCCGTGAAGTACGGGCGCTTAAGACGGGTAGACTATTGCCGTTAATTCAGGATATTGGCTCAATTCAACAACATGGCTGAAGCCTCCGGACGCACCCTCGTCACGAGCGTGCTTTTTCTCGACATCGTCGGTTACTCGAAGAAATCGGTCGCGGACCAGATGTCGGTGAAGCAGAGCTTCAACGATACGCTGGCGAAATCGCTGGCGCCGATGCCTACCGCGGACCGGGTGATCCTGGACACCGGGGACGGCGCGGCAGTCACCTTTCTCGGCAACCCCGAGGACGCGCTGTTCTCGGGTCTCGTAGTCCAGAACTCGACCGACCTTCCCGTGCGCATGGGCATCAACCTCGGGCCGGTGCGGCTGGTGCGCGATCTCAACGGCCAGACCAACATCCTGGGTGACGGCATCAACGTCGGGCAGCGGGTCATGAGCTTCGCGGACCCGGGGCAGCTCCTCGTCTCGCGTTCCTTCTTCGAAGTCGTCTCGCGCCTGTCCGACCTTTACGCCGGACTCTTCACTCACGTCGGCGAGCGCAAGGACAAGCACGTGCGCGCGCACGAGGTCTACGGCGTGAACCTCGCGCCCGAAGCGCTCCCCGAATTCGTCGAAGCGACGTGGGGCGGGCAGTGGGCGGCGGCAGTCGGGCTGCCGACCAGCGCCGACCGCGAGCTCGACGCACGGGCCGATCTGCCGGCGCAGGTGTTCAACGCCGGCGCGCACCTCGTGGTTTCAGGCTACAGCCAGTTGAGCGTGATGGCCGCGCTCGAAGAGCTCGCCAAGACCGGATCGCAGGTCAGGTCGCCGATCTCCAAGATCGGCAACAAGTGGATCGCCACGTGTGATCACCCTCCGACCGCGGCCGAAGAATGCAGGGTCGAGGAGCTCGGCTACATGCGGATCGTCACCGGTCCGAGTCGGGAAGGGGTCGCCGAGAAACTGCAGGACCTGCTGCAGGGCGGCGCCCGTCTGGTGCACGACGTGGACGAGGCGAGCGGCGTGTGGACCGCGGTCTGCGAGATCTCCAGCTAGCGCCCCGCCGCTCGCGCTAGTGCAGCAGCGCGGGAGGCTGCGATTCCGTCCTGCCGCGCTCCGCAAGCCCGTGTTTTTTTGCGTCTTCGACGCAATCCCAAAGGTCTGAGAAACGCTTGCGCCCGCGCGTGACGCCGCGGGTGTCCACGTGCATCCATCGCCACAGACCGTCATCGTCACGCTCGAAAGCCCAGTCGACCATCGTTTCCTCACGGTGACTGATTGAGGACAGAACCGCTATAAGAGAGTTCGGCGTGCAATCGCCATGCCGAACGCCGCGGTTTAAATGCGCCCGCGAGCGTGCTACAAGAGCGGTTCCCGCAGACGCAAACAGGAGGCCGGCATGACATTGCGCATAGGCGACGAAGCACCCGATTTCACCGCCGAGACGACCCAGGGCCCGATACGTTTTCACGAATGGATCGGTGACGGCTGGGCGATTCTCTTTTCCCACCCGAAGGATTTCACGCCGGTGTGCACGACCGAGCTCGGCTACATGGCGCGCCTGAAGCCCGAGTGGGACAAGCGCAACACCAAGGTCATCGGCCTGAGCATAGACCCGGTCGACCATCACGCAAGGTGGGCGAAGGACATCGAAGAGACGCAAGGGTACGCGCCGAACTACCCGATCATCGGCGATGCCGATCTCAAGGTCGCACAAGCCTACGACATGATCCACCCGAACGCGGTCGCGAAAGTCGAAGGCCGCACCGCGGCCGACAACGCCACGATCCGCTCGGTCTTCATCATCGGCCCGGACAAGAAGATCAAGCTCAACCTCACCTACCCGATGAGCACGGGGCGCAACTTCGACGAAGTGCTGCGCGTGCTCGATTCGCTGCAGCTCACCGCGAAGCACAAGGTCGCGACACCGGTGAACTGGAAATCCGGAGAGGACGTGATCATCGTCCCCGCGGTATCCGACGAAGAAGCGAAACAGAAATACCCGGACGGCTGGAAATCGCTGAAGCCGTATCTACGAATTGTTCCCCAGCCGAAGTAGCGCTCACGTAGCAGCCGACTAGGGTAGACAGCCGAAGGAAGGGAGGTTACGGAGGGAAACCATTGGTTTCCCTCTGTTCGTTTACCGGAAGATCGACTGAGAGCGGAACGCTCTCAGTCGATCTTCGCGCCCGCCGCTTTCACGAGCTTGCCGAGCTTCTGAATGTCGGCCTGCAGGTGCGCGGTGACCTGCTCGGGCGTCATGCTCACCGGATCGGCGCCCTGCTTCGCCCACGCGTCCTTGATGTTCGGCAGCGTGACCAGCCTGGAGAGCTCCTTGTTCAGGCGCGCGACGACTTCGGGGGACATTTTCGGCGGCCCCATGATGCCGCTGTAGAGCACGATGTCGAAGCCTTTGAGGGTCTCGCCGATCGCGGGAACGTCGGGAAGCGCCGGCGAACGCTTCGCGGTGGTCACGCCGATCGCGCGCAGCTTGCCCGCCTGCACGTTGGCGATCGCCGCCGGCGTGGTGCCGAAAGTGACGGCGATCTCGCCGCCGAGGACCGCGGCGACCGCCGGTGCACTGCCTTTGTACGGCACGTGCACCATTCTGACGCCGCCCATCGTATTCAGGGTCTCGCCCGTCAGGTGCAGGATCGTGCCGTTGCCCGACGAGCCGTAGGACACCTGGTCGGGCCGCGACTTCGCGAACGCGATCAGCTCCTTGACGTTCTTCACCGGCAGCGAAGGATGCACCACCATGACGAGCGGCGTCTGTGCCAGCATCGCGATCTGGGTGAAGTCCTTCACCGAGTCGAAAGGCAGCTTGCTGTACAGGGTCGCGTTGATCGCGTGGGTGGTCATGTCGATGAAATAGATCGTGTAGCCGTCGGGCGGCGCTTTCGCCACCATATCGCCGGCGATCGTGGTGCCGGCGCCCGGCCGATTGTCGACGACGAACTGCTGGCCCATGCTGGTGGTCAGCTGCTGGGCCATCACGCGCGCGAGCACGTCGGAGATGCCGCCGGGGGTGAACGGCACGATGACGCGCACCGGTTTGGAAGGATAAGTCTGGGCTGTGGCTGCGCCGGCGCACGAGAGGACGGCGCAAGCTGCGATCAGGGCATTACGGATGGGGCGCATCGCTGAGGGATCCTCGTATCGTTGTGAAATGCCGGGGGAGTTTAGCAACAACCGTGCAAGTTCGATTCGGCCTCGCGCCCGAGGCGGCCGACCCGCGCGTCGGCGCTCAGGATGCGGCAGGCGCGGCGATCGAGCTGATCGCTTTGAAAAGGCTCTCCACCACCGGACGCTCGATTCCGCGAGTGATGAAAACGATGCGGGTGTCGTGATCGTCGCTCGGCCACGCGGCAAGCTCGATCGGCGGATGGAACAGATGCTGCACGCCCTGCACCACCAGCGGACCTTTGTGGTCGGCGACGTTGACGATGCCTTTGACCCGCAGCAGATCCGGCCCTCGCATTGCCGTGAGAACCTCCAGGCATTGCGAGAAGGTGGCCCACGTGAAAGGCTTGTCGTAGCGCAGACAGAACGAGCGCACCGAAGCATCGTGACGGTGCACGTGGCCGTGCTCGTCGTGGACCTCCGCGCCCATCCAGCGCTCGACGTCCTCGAGCCGCGATTTCGCATTGGTGAGACCCACGTCGATCAGGAAAGCGAGCTCGATCTCGCCGTTGACCGCGCGTTTCATCGGCGCCTGCGGGTTGAGCTCGCGCAGCCGCGCTTCGAGGCCGGCGATCGCGGCCTCATTGGACAGGTCGGACTTGGTGATCACCAGCCGGTCGGCGAGCGCCGCCTGCTTCACCGCTTCCTGCATCGTGTCGAGCTGGCCGACGCCGTTGACCGCGTCGACGAGCGTCACCACGCAATCGAGGCGGTACTGCGCCTGGAGCATGGTGTCGGTCATCAGGGTCTGCATGACCGGCGCCGGATCGGCGAGCCCGGTCGTTTCGATGACGACGCGCTCGAAGTCGATGATCTCGCCGGTGCGGCGCTTCACGAACATGTCGCGCAGCGTCTGCTGCAGGTCGCCGCGAAGCACGCAGCACAGGCACCCGTTGTTGAGCAGCATCATCTGCTCGGACGACACTTCGACGAGGTCGTGATCGATGCTCTGCTCACCGAGCTCGTTCACGATCACCGCGACCTTGTTCATGTCCGGCCGCTTGAGCAGCCGGTTGATGAGCGTGGTCTTGCCGCTGCCCAGAAAGCCCGTGACGATGCTGACGGGGATGCGGCCTGCGAGCGGATCGCGGGTTTGTGCTGAAGGTTCGGTGAGTAGGTCCATATTGGCCCGTAAAACCCACCGCCACCCTGGCCCTCCCCTGAGGGGGAGGGAATAACTCTCCTTCCCGCTCAGGGGAAGGTTG
>JAQGNC010000417.1 GCA_028292065.1 Betaproteobacteria bacterium | reverse complement strand
GGCGTATGTCCGTTGGCGCACGTAGGGGATTCTGCCGAGGCTCCGCGGCTCGGGCGCGGGGCCTGGCCGCGGCCGGGCCTCGACCAAAGCGCGGTAACATAGTCCGCGCAGCCGCCGGAGCGCCGTAGAGCGGCGCAGACTCGCCATCGCCACCGGAGGACTCATGAAGCTGAATCTGCGCGTGCTCGCGTGCGCACTCGTGCTCGTCGCGGCGCCTGCCGCGGCGCGTGTCACCGCCGTCACGATCACGTCGGCCGAACCTTTCGCGCCCGGTACCGTATTCGGCAGCGCGGGCGGGTACGAGCGCGTGAAAGGCGTGTTCAGGGGCGAGCTCGATCCGCTCGATGCGCGCAACGCCGCGATCGTCAACCTCGACCGCGCTCCGCGCAACGCCGCCGGCAAAGTCGAGTACCAGGCCGATTTCTTCATGATGCGTCCCGCCGATCCGGCCAGGCGCAACGGCAAGCTCATCTACGACGTCACCAATCGCGGCCGGATGAACTTTCATTCGCGCTTCACCGAAGCGAAAGGACGCACCAACGATCCGCGCGTCGCGGCCGACGTGGGCGACGGGCTTTTCTTCCGGCAGGGTTACACCTTCGTGTGGAGCGGCTGGGACCCCGATGCGCCGACGAGCGGCAACGGCCTTGCGATGCAGGCGGTCGTCGCGAGCAACAGCGGCGGGGCGATCCTCAGGCGCATCCGCGACGAATTCATCAGCGGCACGCGCGCCCGTGACGAAGGCGACGGCGGGTCGCGCGCCGAAGGCGAAGTGTTCCGCCTGTCGTCCGAGGCGGCGAGCCTCGACCCGCGTGCGGCGAAGCTCACGGTGCGCAGGACCGACGACGGCGAACGCCGCGAGATTCCGGCAAGCGGCTGGAAGTACCTGAGCTCGCGTACGGTGCAACTCCTCCCCGCGGGAACAAAAGCGGTCCCGGGCTCGATTTACGAGCTCCAGTATCAGGCGAAAAACCCGCGTGTGCTCGGCATCGGCATGGCCGCGACGCGCGACCTGCTCTCGTTCCTGCGCTTCGAGACAGCCGATGCCGCGGGCACGCCCAATCCCGCCGGTACGAACATGAAGCGCGCGCTCGCCTTCGGCTCGTCGCAAAGCGGACGCTTCCTGCGCGACTTCGTGCGCGACGGCTTCAACCAGGATGAAGCGCAACGCAAGGTCTTCGACGGTGTGATGGCGCATACCGCAGGGGTGGGCGGCGTTTTCCTCAACGAAGCTTTCGCGCAACCGAACCGCACGAGCACCCAGCACGAAGACCACACTTTTCCCGAAGCGGCTTTTCCGTTTTCGACCGCGCGCCTGCACGACCCGGTCACCGGCAGGAGCGGCGGCCTGTTTCGCCGCGACGGTTTCGATCCGTTGTGGATGGAGACCAACACCTCGACCGAGTACTGGCAGAAAGGCGCTTCCCTGCTGACCACCCATCCGCTCGGGGCGCGCGACGTGGAGCTTCCCGACAACGCGCGGTCATACCTGATCGCCGGCACGCAGCACAACGCCACCGCGTGGATGACTGCGACTCGCGGCACGTGCGTGAACCTGCGCAACCCGCACAGCCCGACGCCGCTGCAGCGCGCGCTGTTCGTCGCGCTCGACGAATGGGTCGACGGCACACCCCCGCCGCCTTCGAGCACGCCCCGGATCGCCGACGGCACGCTCACCCTCGTCGGGAAGCTCAAATTCCCCGCGGTTCCCGACGTGCAGGTCGCGCGGCGCATGAGCGAGATCGGTCTCATCGTCGACTGGACCCGGCCGGTGATCAGCATGTCGAAACCCTACCGCCCGCTCGTCCCGCAAGTCGACGGCGACGGCAACGAGACCGCCGGCGTCCTGCTGCCGGACATCGCGGTGCCGCTCGCGACCCACACCGGCTGGAACCTCTACCGCGCGCCTTTCCCCGAAGGCGAGCTCTGCGACCGCGACGGCACCTGGTCGCCTTTCGCCCGCACCCGCGCCGAGCGCGACGCGCGCGGCGACCCGCGCCCGTCGCTCGAAGAACGCTACGGCAGCCACGCCGAATACGTGAAGCGTTACGAACAAGCGGTTCACCGACTCGTCGAGCAGCGCCTGCTGCTGCCGGAAGATGCGCGGCGATATCAGGCGAAAGTCAGAAGCACTGAAGTCGCGAAGCTGTTCGCAGCGCCGGTGGTGGGACAGGCCCGGTGAAGCCCCGGTACTTCACGTTGCCGATACATCCGCCTGAGAGCAACTACACCGAAGCGATACTGCTCGCCGACCATCCCGGACGGGCATGCTAGGCCGTTTATTCGCACAGCTCCTGAAACCTCGGCCGCCCGCTTCGTCCGGGGAGGCGCTGGCCGCCGCGCTGTCGCTCCATCGCGCTGGCGACTACGCGCGCGCCGAAGCCGAATGCCGTGCGCTGCTCGTGCACGCGCCCGATAACGCCGACGCCCTGCACGTCCTCGGCGTCACGCTGCTCGCGCAGAGGAAATGGGACGCTGCCGTGTCGGCGCTGACGCGGGCCGCCACGCTCGATAGCGGCTCTGCCGATGTGCATTACAACCTCGGCAACGCCTACAAGGGACAGGGCACCCCGGGGCGCGCGGTCGAGTGCTTCGCCAAAGCGCTCGAGGTGAACCCGTCACGTGTCGAGGCGCAGGTCAGCGCGGCCGGGCCACTGAGCGAGCTCGGCCGTTACGCGGAAGCCGAGGCCGGCCTGCGCGACGCGCTTGCAGCGAGGCCCGATCTTGCCGAAGCACATTACAACCTCGCCCTCGTGCTCGTATCCATGCAGCGTTTCGAGGAAGCGATGGCGTGCTATCGCGCAGCACTGGGTTGCAACCCTGCATTCCTGTTCGCCCGGAGCAACCTGCTGCTGCTCATGAACGCTCACTCGACCGACCCCGACGCGATCATGAACGAGCACCGTGCGTGGGGAAGACAGCATGCCGCGCCGCTCGCCGGTGCGCACCTCCCGTTCTCCAACACCGCCGAGCCGAGCCGGCGCGTGCGCCTTGCCTATCTCTCGTCCGATTTGCGCGATCATCCAGTGGGACGGTTCATCGAGCCGGTTCTGGCGCAGCACGATCACGGGGCGTTCGAAGTGTGGTGCTATCACGCCGACCCGATCGACGACCTCGTCACCACACGGCTACGCTCGCGCGTCGATCGCTGGATAAATTGCGCAAACATGGACGATGAGGCGCTGGCGAACCGCATTCGCGCCGATGGTATCGACGTGCTCGTCGACCTCGCCGGACACACGGCCGGGAACCGCCTGCTCGCGGTGGCGCGCCATCCGGCGCCGGTGATGGCAACTTACCTCGGTTACCCCACCACGAGCGGCATCGACGCGATCGGCTATCGAGTCACCGACGTCCACGTCGATCCGCCCGGAACGAACAGCTACACCGTCGAACGGGCCATGCGCCTGCCCCATAGCTATTATTGTTACGGCGGCGAGGACGAGGTGACGGGAGTGACCGCATCCCCGACCAGCCTGAACCACCGCGTCACCTTCGGCTGCTTCAACGCCTGCATCAAGTGGAGCGACGCGAGCATCGAGTTGTGGGCGCGGGTCCTCGATGCGGTGACCGGCTCGACGCTGTTGCTCAAAGCGAAGGGGCTCGACCAGGCGGAGGTCGCCGAGCGCGCTCTTCAGCGCTTCGCGACGCATGGCGTCGACACCGGACGCATCGAGCTGCGGGGATGGGAGCCGACGCCGGCACGTCACCTCGCGATCTACCGCGAGATCGACATCGCGCTCGACACCTACCCGTACAACGGCGCGACGACGACCTGCGAAGCACTGTGGATGGGCGTGCCGGTCGTGACGCTCACCGGGCCCACCCACGCGTCACGCATGGGTGCAAGCGTGCTAGAAGCAGCGGGCACGCCACAATGGATCGCGCGCTCGCCGGAACAATACGTGGAGATCTGCGCTGCGCTCGCCCGGGATTCGGACGCGCTGCAAGCGGCCAGAGCGACATTACGAGCGCGGCTGCACGCGTCGCCGCTAATGGACGCTGCGCGCTTCACGGCCGACCTCGAATGCCTGTATCGCGAAATGTGGCGTTCGTGGTGCAGCCGCGCGGGCTAGCGCCTGAAATCCTTCACGCCCTTCGCGAGCTTGCCGTCTTTCGTCTTCAACGCCCGCGTCACCGATTTCGTCGCGCCGAAAGTCGGAATGAACGCCGAGTGCTTACCGGCGCCGCCGACGACCGCGATGATGATGTCTTCCGCGCGCTGCACGATGGGAATTGGAGTATCGAGCGGCGAATCACCGTAACGCGCCTTGAGCGTTCCCCT
>JAQGNC010000416.1 GCA_028292065.1 Betaproteobacteria bacterium | reverse complement strand
GCGCGCCCGCTTCCTCGCAAGCGCCGCGCGCATCGACCATCGCCGCAGCCGCGCCCGCGGACGCCGCGGCTGAGAGGAAGCGATGGCCGTCGTGACGCTCGCCGCGCAAGGCGACGTAGAGATTCCCGCTTTTAATCGTGCGGGTGTCGGTGCTCACGCCGCGCAGCGCGACGTCTGCGCCTGCGACCGTGGCGCCGAGCGCGCGAGCGGCTTCTGCAAGATTCATGTTCACGATGCGCGTCTCGCAAGTGCCGAGCGCACGACCGCCGCATCGCTGAACGGATGGCGGATGCCGGCGATCTCCTGGTACTGCTCGTGACCTTTGCCGGCGACGAGGATCACGTCGCCCGCGCCCGCGCGACGCACTGCGCTTTCGATCGCCTGCGCACGATCGGCGACAGCCTCGCTGTTCCCGTTCATGCCTTCGAGGATGTCGTCGATGATCGCCTGCGGGTCTTCGCTGCGCGGGTTGTCGCTCGTGACGATCGCCTCGTCGGCGAGAGTCGCGGCGATGCGGCCCATCTCGGGGCGCTTGCCGCGGTCGCGGTCGCCGCCGCAGCCGAAGACGCACACGAGCTTCCCCGGACGTTTCGCTGGCGAGTCTTTCGAGTCCATCAGCTCGCGCAAGGTGCGCAGCACGTTTTCGAGCGCATCGGGCGTGTGTGCGTAATCGACGACCACGAGCGGGCGCCGTCCGCCGCCGTAGCGCTCGGTACGGCCGGGGACCGGTCGCACTTGCGCGAGCGCGGCGACCGAGGCGTCGAGTGTG
Organism: Betaproteobacteria bacterium; assembly: GCA_028292065.1. Classification (GTDB taxonomy): domain Bacteria; phylum Pseudomonadota; class Gammaproteobacteria; order Burkholderiales; family SG8-41; genus JAQGMV01. The sequence continues at coordinate 3,842 of JAQGNC010000416.1, read as the reverse complement.
TTGTCGCTTGCGAGCAGCACCGCCAGCGTGCCCAGCAGATTTGAAGCGTTGAAGCGCCCGATGAGCCGGCTTTCGACCCTGGCCTCGCCCCACGGCGTCGCGACGTCGAAAGCCACACCGTCCGCGCCCATGCGCAGATTGCGTCCGACGAGGCGCGGCACGCGCCGTCCGCGCAGCGCCGGCGGCAGGGTGCGGTCAAAGCCGTACCCGATGGTTCTCACGCCGCGCCGCTGCGTCGGCTCGACCAGTGCCGCGCCGAATGCATCGTCGAGATTGACCACTGCATGTTTGAGGCCGGAACAGCGGAAAAGCCGCGCCTTGGCCGCGCGATAGCTGCGCATCGTGCCGTGGTAGTCGAGATGGTCGCGAGTGAGGTTGGTCAGCAGCGCCACGTCGAACTCGACACCGGCGACGCGATCCTGCGCGAGCCCGTGCGACGACACTTCCATGCTCACCGCGCGCGCGCGCTGCGATAGAAAATCGCGCAACCTCCCCTGGAGCCACACCGCGTCGGGGGTGGTATTGCCGATCGGCTCGAGCCTGCCCGCAAAGCCGCTGCCGAGCGTGCCGACCACGCCGCACCTGCGCTGCAGCCGCGTGAGGGCGTGCGCGATCCAGTGGCTGCACGAGGTCTTGCCGTTGGTGCCGGTCACGCCGACCATCCACAGCCTCGCGCTCGGGCGACCGTAGACCGCGGCTGCGATCTCGCCCGCGTGCCGCTTCAGGTGATCGACCGGCGCGTTGCGCACTTTCCACGAAGGGCGCCACCTGAAATCGCTGCGCTCCCACAACACCGACGACGCGCCGCGCTCGATCGCCTGCGCGATGAATTTGCGCCCGTCGAGCTTCTCACCCGGGTACGCGACGAAAGTGTCGCCGGCGGCGACGTGGCGGCTGTCGCTGACCAGCCGCGTCATGCCGAGCGCGCCGAGTGCGCGCCAGCGTGCGCTGAGTCCGGAGTCCTGAATCGCGGCGGCCGGGCTCACACTTCTTCCTTCACTTCAGGCTCGCTCGCAGGCGGCAGCACGACATTGTTCACCGGTGCGTCGGGCGCGATCGCCATGAGACGCAGCGCCCCGGTCATCACGCGGTTGAAGACCGGCCCGGCGACGGTCCCGCCGTAATACTGGCCCGCCGAGGGCTCGTCGATCATGACCGCGACGATCAGGCGCGGGTTCGACGCCGGGGCGAGGCCGATGAACGACGACACGTATTTGTTGGCGTAGGTGCGGCCTTCGAGCTTGTGCGCGGTTCCGGTCTTGCCCCCGACGCGATAGCCGGCGATCTGCGCCTTGGGCGCGGTTCCGCCGGGCTGCACCGCGAGCTCGAGCATCGCGCGCAGCGCCCGTGCGGTCTCGACCTTGATCACGCGCGTGCGCTCGGCGGGCTTCTCGCGTTTCTGCAGCGTCAGCGGAACGATCTCGCCGTCGTTCGCGAAGATCGTGTATGCCCGCGCGAGCTGCAGGAGCGAGACCGAGATCCCGTGGCCGTAAGACATCGTCGCCTGCTCGATCGGCTTCCACGTCGCATACGCACGCAGCTTTCCGGAGACTTCGCCGGGAAAACCGGAGTCCGGCGGCGTGCCGAAACCGACGTTTTTGAAAAGAGTCCACAGGGTTTCGGCAGGCAGGGACAGCGCCATCTTCGCCGCGCCGACGTTCGACGATTTCTGGATGACCTGCGACACCGTGAGCGCGCCCTGCGCGTGCGCGTCGTGGATCGTGCGGTTGCCGATCGTCAGGTAACCCGGCGCGGTCTGGATGATCGTCTCGGGCTTGTAGTGACCCGCTTCGAGCGCCGCCGCCGCGGTGAAAGGCTTGAGCGTCGAGCCCGGCTCGAACAGGTCGGTCACCGCGCGGTTGCGCATGCGTTTGGTGTCGACCTTGTTGCGGTTGTTCGGGTTGTAGGTGGGCAGGTTCGCCATCGCGAGCACTTCGCCGCTGTTCGCGTCGAGCACCACGATGCCGCCGGCCTTGGCGCGCTGCTCGGCGACCGCTTCCTTCAGCTCGCGAAAAGCGAGGTACTGGATACGCGCATCGATGGAGAGCGCGAGCTTCTGGCCGTCCTGCGGCTTCCTGATGCTGTCGACGTCTTCGATGATGTGGCCGCGGCGATCCTTGATGACGCGGCGGCTTCCGGGCTTGCCGGTGAGCTCCGAATCGAACGCGAGCTCGAGCGCTTCCTGCCCCTTGTCGTCGATGTCGGTGAAACCGATCAGGTGGGCCATCACCTCGCCGCCGGGGTAGTAGCGGCGATATTCGCGCTGGAGAAACACCCCCGGAATGCCGAGCTCGACGATCTTCGACGCCTGCTCGGGCGGGAGCTGGCGCTTGAGATAGACGAAATCGCGTTTGGTGTCGGCGAGCCTGCGCTTCAACTCGGCCGGCTCCATCTCGAGCAGCCGCGCGAGGCGCGCGAGCTGCGACGCGCTCGCTTCGATGTCCGACGGGCTCGCCGCGACCGATTCGACGGGGGTGGAGATCGCGAGGGGGTCGTTCATGCGATCGACGATCATGCCGCGCGTCGCGGACAGCGACAGCACGCGCGAGTAGCGCGACTCGCCTTTGGCCTGGAGGAAATCGTTGTGCAGGCCCTGCAGATACATCGACCGCGCGACGAGCGCGATGAACCAGCCGATCAGGGCGATCAACAGCAGGCGCGAACGCCAGGGCGAAAACTTCAGCACCAGCGCGGGCGAGGTCGCTCTCATTTGAGCTCGTTCTCCGCTTTGCGCCCGAGCACCTGCACGCGCGATGCGCTCGGCACTCGCATGCCGAGATTGCGCGCGGCGATCTTCTCGATGCGCGCGTGGGTCGCCCACGTGCTCTGCTCGAGCTGGAGCTGTCCCCACTCGATGTCGAGCTGCCGCGCGAGCTCCTGCTCTTTCTGCAGCTCGACGTAGAGCTTGCGCGCCTGGTGCTGCGAAGTGACGAGCATGAGCGCGCACCCGACGAGGATGCCGAGCAGGATGAGGTTGAGCCTGGTCATGGCTTACGCGGCAGTTCGTTCCGCGACACGCATGATGGCGCTACGCGCGCGCGGGTTTGCGGCGACTTCGGCTTCAGTCGCGCGCTTCGCCTTGCCGACGATGCGCAGCCGGGGCTCGGGAAGATCGCGCGCCCGAACCGCCAGGCGCGGCGGCAGCGAGTCCGCGCGCGAGTGCTCGCGCATGAAGCGCTTGACGATGCGGTCTTCGAGCGAGTGGAAGCTGATCACGACCAGCCTGCCCGCGGGCTCGAGCCGATCGAGCGCCTGCGGCAGCGCTAGCGAAAGCTCTTCAAGCTCCTGATTGACGTGAATCCGTAGAGCTTGAAACGTGCGCGTCGCCGGATCCTGCCGTGGCTCGCGCGTGGGAACGGCGTCTGCCACGAGCGCGGCAAGCTGCCCAGTGGTACCGAGAGGCCCTCGCGATCGAGCATCAACAATCGCTGCTGCAATCTGTTTAGCAAACCGTTCTTCGCCATAGTTTCTGATGACCTCCCGGATCTCGGATTCGGACGCGGTGGCGAGCCACTCCGCCGCGGTCGTGCCCCTGGTGGTGTCCATGCGCATGTCGAGCGGCGCATCGTGCCTGAATGAAAAACCGCGCTCGCCCTGGTCGAGCTGCGGTGAAGAAATCCCGATGTCCATCAGGATGCCGTTCACGCGGCCGATGCCGAGCGCGGCCAGCAGCTCGTCGAGCCGGCCGAACGCGCCGTGAACGATGGTGAAACGCGGGTCGTCGATCGCGGCTGCGGCGCTCACCGCCTGCGGGTCGCGGTCGAGCGCGATGAGGCGCCCGTCGGGACCGAGCCCGGCGAGGATCAGCCGGCTGTGGCCGCCGCGCCCGAAAGTGCAGTCGA
>JAQGNC010000403.1 GCA_028292065.1 Betaproteobacteria bacterium | reverse complement strand
TGAAAGGAGGTGATCCCGTGAGAGATTCCATAGGCAACACCGACCTGCAGTGCTCGAACAGCGGATCAACCCGCAGCTTTTGCAAGTTCGGCCGCCAGTAGTAGTCAGGTCGGCGAGCCTTCGCAGTAAAAAATGCCCCGTGGAAACACGGGGCATTTTCTTTTGGCTACATCAAACGTCGTCCCTCGCGAGCCGCCCCTCGGCCGTCATCTACCGATAAGATACGTGCGGACCAAAACCAATAAAGGAGGAATGATGGCTTTTCGCAAGTTGCTCTCTGTTGCGCTGCTCGCGGCGGCGCTGCCCGCTGCCGCCGCGGACACCCAGAAATCGAATGCTTTTCCGCAGCGCCCGGTGCGCCTGCTCGTGCCTTTTTCGCCGGGCGGCGCCACTGACATCATCGCGAGGCAGCTCGCCGCGAAGTTGAACGAGCAATGGGGTGTCGGCGTGGTGGTCGACAACCGCGCCGGCGCGTCGGGCAACATCGCGCTCGAAGTCGTCGCGAAAGCGGCGCCTGACGGTTATACGCTGCTCGTCGGAAACGTTTCGACGAACGCCATCAACGAGACGACTTTCGCGAAGACGCTCACGATCAAGCCGTCGCGCGATCTGACGGGTGTCACCAACCTCATCGAGCTGCCGCACGTGTACGCCGTGCCGCCGTCGCTGCCGGTGGCAAACCTGAAAGAGCTGATCGACTTTGCGCGAAAGAGCGGCGGCAAGCTCAACTACGGCTCGGCGGGACTCGGCACCTATCCGCACCTGGACGTCGCGCGCTTCATCAAGGCCGCGAAAATCGAAATGACGCACGTGCCTTATAAATCGGGCGGCGCGGGAATGCTGACCGGCATCCTCCAGAATGAAGTCCAGCTCGTCATGATCAACCTCGCCTCGTCGATCGCGCAGATCCGGGCAGGGCGCATGAAAGCGCTCGCGACCACGTGGCCGACCCGGCGGCCCGAGCTGCCCGACGTGCCCACCATGGCGGAATCGGGTTATGCGGGTTTCGGCACCAACGCGTGGAACGGCCTTTTCGCGCCTTCGGGCGTGCCCAAACCCCTCCTCACTCAGCTCCACACGACCGTCGTCAAAACGATGGAGACCCAGGAGATGAAAGACGTCCTCGCCAAAAGCCTGATGTCGGTCGTCACGAACAAGTCGCCCGCCGAATACCAGCGCTTCATCGAGGACGAAGTGAAGAAGTGGTCGCGCGTGGTGGCCGATAACGACATCAGGGTGGAGTAGCGGGTACCGCAAATGCTCGCGCATCCCTGAGCTGTCATTGCGAGGAACGCGGTGACGAAGCAATCTCGTGGCGCACGGACTTTTTCGCGCGCCTCGCGATGCCCTTCGACGAGCTCAGGCCAGGCTTCGTCGCACTGCTCCTCGCAATGACAGTATCGCGGAGGTGAGATCGCGAGGGGACAGACCCCGGTTTTGCTGTTGCTTGGGGTCTGTCCCCGGTGTGAACGGCGGCCAGCTTCAGCGTTCCAACTTCCTTTCCAGCCCCTAGCCCAGAGGAAACCCTTGCCACTAGCCACTGCCACCCAGCGTGCGCCTGCTGCCGAGCAGGACGCCGGAACCATCGCCCTCACCGACGTCTCGTTCGAAAACACCCTCGCCGCCGCACTGCCGGGCGACCCGGTGCTCGATAACCGGCCGCGCCAGGTGCGCCACGCCGCGTACAGCCGCGTCGAACCGACCCCCGTGCGCGAGCCGCGGATCCTCGCGTGGGCGGACGCGGTCGGCGATCTCCTCGGGATCGCGCGTCCCGAGTCGCCGCTGGGCATCGAAGCTCAGGTCTTCGGCGGCAACAAAGTGCTGCCGGGCATGAAGCCTTACGCCGCGCGCTACGGCGGCCACCAGTTCGGCCACTGGGCAGGGCAGCTCGGCGACGGCCGTGCGATCACCCTCGGCGAGACGATCGGCGCCGACGGCGGCCGCTACGAGCTCCAGTTGAAAGGCGCGGGACGCACACCGTATTCCCGCACCGCCGACGGCCGCGCGGTGCTGCGATCCTCGGTGCGCGAGTTCATGTGCAGCGAAGCGATGCATTACCTCGGCGTGCCCACCACGCGCGCGCTGGCGCTGGTCGGCACCGGCGAGGCGGTCGTTCGCGACATGTTCTACGACGGCAACGCCGCGCCCGAGCCCGGCGCGATCGTGTGCCGCGTCGCGCCGACTTTCGTGCGCTTCGGTAATTTCCAGATCCTCGCGGCGCAGCAGGAGCCCGATCTGCTGAAACGCCTCGCCGATTACGTCATCACGACGCACTACGCCGAGCTCGGCGCGCCATCGCCCGAGGTCTACACCCGCTGGTTCGAAGAGATCTGCCGCCGCACCGCGCTGATGGTTGCCGAATGGATGCGAGTCGGCTTCGTGCACGGCGTCATGAACACCGACAACATGTCGATCCTCGGGCTTACGATCGACTACGGCCCGTACGGCTGGCTCGAAGGCTACGAGCCGGGCTGGACCCCGAACACGACCGACGCGCAAGGCCGCCGCTACTGCTACGGCAACCAGCCGCAGATCGCGCTGTGGAACCTGGTGCAGCTCGCGAACGCGCTCATCGCGCTCGTCGGCGACAAAGCGCCGCTCGAGCAGGCGCTCGCGGCCTACGGCGAAACGTATACGCGCGAGTGGCGCCGGATGCTCGGCGAAAAATTCGGCATCGAAGCGATCGAAGGCGACGAGGACGACAAGCTCGTCAACGACGGTTTCGAGCTCATGCAGGACGTCGAAACCGACATGACGCTTTTCTTCCGCGGGCTCGCCCGCGTGCCGCTCGCTGCGGACGCGGACAACGCCGCCATGGTGGAGCCGCTGCGGCGGGCTTTCTACACCGACGAAGCGCTCGAGCCCGAGCACCTGAGCCGCATGGCGCAGTGGCTGCGCCGTTACGCCGCACGGGTGCGCACGGACGGCGCGGCGCCCGAAGCCCGTGTCGCGCGCATGAACCGTGCGAATCCCAAATACGTGCTTCGCAACTATCTCGCGCAGCTCGCGATCGACGCGCTCGAGCTGGGCGATGCGTCGGTCATCGAGCGGCTGATGCGCGTGCTCGAGCGTCCCTACGACGAGCAGCCAGAGAACGACGACCTCGCGGACAAACGCCCCGAGTGGGCGCGCAACCGTCCGGGGTGCTCGGCGCTGTCGTGCAGCTCGTGAGGGATCGAGCGCTCGGGGCCTGCCCCCGCCTCACGTGCGCCACGAGATCGCCGCGTCGCGCTATCGCGGCTCCTCGCGATGACAGCTCAGGCGCGCCCGCGGCTCGCGGCGATCACACCGACACTGTCATTGCGAGGAACGCGGTGACGAAGCAATCGCGAGGCGCTCGCGGGGTCAGGTGCGCAGGACCCCCGTGCGACCGATGACGGTGCGCGGCGCACCGAAGTGGTGACCTTCGACGTCCGGTGACGTGGCGTGCGATAAACTCGCGCCTTCGTTCGATCACCCAAGAAGAGATCCATGTCCAAGACTTTCAAGCTCCTCGCCGGCGCCGCTCTGGCGCTCGCCACCGCCGCCGCTTTCGCGCAGGCCTATCCGTCGAGATCGATACGCCTGATCAGCCCTTTCGCGCCCGGCGGCGGCACCGACATCACTTCGCGCGCGATCGCGCCGAAGCTCACGAGCGCGTTCGGCCAGCAGGTCATCGTCGACAACCGCGGCGGCGCAGGCGGCATGGTCGGTGTGGAGATCGCGGCGAAAGCGCCGGCCGACGGCTACACGATCGTCATCGGCACGATCGGCAACATCGCGGTCAATCCCAGCCTCTACAGCAAGATGCCTTACGACCCGCAGAAAGACCTGGTGCCGATCGGCCAGGTCGCGAACGCGCTCAACGTGCTCGTCGTGCACCCGTCGCTCCCCGCCAAAACGGTGAAAGAGTTCATCGCGATCGCCAAGCAGCGGCCGGGCGCGCTGAACTTCGGCTCGTCGGGCCCCGGCGCGACCGATCACCTCGCGGGTGAAGTGTTCAACGTCATGGCCGGCGTGAAGATGGTGCACATCCCGTACAAAGGCGGCGCGCCGGCGATGCTCGACCTCGTCGCAGGCCAGGTCGAGATCGTGTTCTCGACGATGGCGACCGCGATCGGCGCAATCCAGGGCAACCGCATCCGCGCGATCGCGATGACGGGCAACCAGCGCTACGAGCGCATGCCGCAAATCCCGACGATTTCGGAAGCGGGCCTGAAAGGCTTCGAAGTGAACAACTGGTACGGCTTCTTCGCGCCCGCCGGAACGCCGAAGGAAATCGTGACGCGCCTGCACACCGAGACCGCGAAAGCGCTCGCGATGGCCGACACCAAGACGCGCCTCCTCGACGCCGGCATCATCGGCACCTCGAGCACGCCTGAACAGTTCAACGCCTACATCCAGGCCGAGACCAGGAA
>JAQGNC010000380.1 GCA_028292065.1 Betaproteobacteria bacterium | reverse complement strand
CCGACTGGCTCGCGCTCGAGCCGCCTGACATCCCGCCGGACGCGCCGCCCGCGCTACCCCCGCCCGCGCCGGAGCTCTGCGCGAACACCACACCGACCGCCGTAGACAGCATCGCTGCCGACAAAACCGCAATCCACTTCTTCATGGGACACCTCTCTGGTTGTTGCGGCGACACGCCGCGATTTGTGCAAATCGGCAACACGTAAGGCTTGCCGTCAGGCCTCATCGCAACTCGCGTACCGCGGCTTCAAACGCGGTAAAAACGACTTGCCGTGACCGCCGATCAGGCAAAAAATACAGGCGAAACAAGGACTCAGCGTGACCCTTGATTTCGCTCGAGCGGTGTGGTTCATCCACAGATGTCACGCACCGGACACAATCCTCGCCCATCGCGCTGGGGCACGCCCGGGCAAGTGCTGTAACCCACTGATGCGTAAAGGGAACCTGCGTAGAGACAATTTTGGGCGGAAAGCGAAATTCCTATGCCGGAAGGCGACTTAGGCGCTGTCGGCGCAGCTTGCCCACAGGGTTATCCACAGCAATTGTGGAAAACAAAAAAACCTTTTTGGGGCAACGCATTGGACACGATCGTGGACGAACGACATGAGGATCAGTCATCTCACCGCGCGAGGTCCCGCAGGAACCGTCGGGGGAAGGCGGGAATCCGGTGGGTTTTGAAAGGAAGGAGGCGCGCAGGCAACCGCGGGTTCGTTCCGCATCGTTCACCGCCGAGGGTCCCCAGGGTCCCGAACGGACCTACGGCAGCTGTCCCGCTCCCACCATCCGGTTGACCAGGGTGTTGATGCTGATCCAGTTGACGATGTCGTCGAAGGGATTGGCGGCATTGTCCGATGCGGCGTGGCTCACGAAGATGCGGTCGGCGCTCGTCTCGTTCTTCGGATTCGGGTTATGCGCTTCGTCGGTACCGGTGCCGCCGGTCGTCGCCCCGTTTGCGCCGATGGACCAGATCACCACGGCGGCATTGCTGGTCAGGGTTCTCGCCGCGTTGCAGCTCACGCCCGCGGTGACGCCGACGCCGCTGTCGCAGACGTTCAGGAGCGAAGCGACCTTCGCGACTTCAGGCAGCGTCGCCGTACGGATGCCGTCGGTCGTCGTGAACGGCCTGACCGCGGTCCCAATGGTGTCGCTGGCCACCGCGTAACGGATGCGGTTGTTCCAGGCGTCGAGCGCGAATCCATACTTGTCGACCGGCGTGATCCCCAGCGTGCGCGCAGGGACGTAACCCCAGAACGACTCGCACCGGCCGTTGGCGGGTCCTCCCGCGTTGGCGGTGTCGAAAGCTTCCGCGCCCGGCGTCGCGGCGCTCGTGGTCGCGGGGCACGGCAGGCGCCCGTTGACCGCGGCGTAACCGACCAGCGCATCCTTGATGTCGTTGAGCGTCTTTTCGGTCACCGAGACGTTGCGCTGCTGCAGCTGCGTCACCAGCGGCACCAGGATGCCGGTGGCGAGCACCGCCATGACCGCGAGCGAAATCGCGATCTCGATGATGCTGAAGCCGCGCGCGCCGCGCGGTCCCCGCGAATGTGTCCGCACGGCCGTCATGGCGCCGCGCACGACAGCAGCGCGGCCTGTGCAGGCGGGCACTGCGACGAGCTGGAATCGTTCCTGCAAGGCGGGATGATCATGACCTGCGCTGCGGCGGCGCAACCCGCGCTGCACTGCTGGAGCTTTGCCGCGAGATTCGTGCAGACGTCTTTTGCCTTGTCGGCGCTCGAGTCTTTGCACGGGGTGTTTCTGACGAGCGCGGGACCCGCGCGCGGACACATCGAAGCGGGCGTTTCGGGGGCGATCGTCCACAGCCGGTCGCGGTCGTAAGCCCTCGACTGCGGCACGACCACGGTATCGCACGACGCATCCGCGATCTGCGCCCTGCCGAACGACGACGGACTGCCGGCGTGCTCGGTGTCGTTGCCGGGACAGGTCTTCTTGTTGTTGTTCTCCGGGTCCTCGAACCACGACGCGAACACGTCCGCGAGCGCCGAGTTGTTGGCGGCGGCGAGAACGGGCAGGAAGGGGCGGTCCACGCCCGGGCCCGGAGTGCCCGGCGTGATCAGCACCGCGGCCGCGGCACTCGAGGGCGCACCGGCCGCAGGGCTGCTTTTGACGGTCAGATTGCCGTTCGCGCTGCACGTGAGGCAGCCGCTCGCGCTCTCGTTTTTCTACGCGCTGTAGTAGACCTGGTTGTGCCAGTCGTTGTCTTTCAGCCAGCCGGGGAATTTCGGAATCGTCCCGGTGCCCCAGTCGTCGGGCTCGGCCGTGGAGGGCAGACGGCCGCGATTGACCCCGACGTCGGCGATGCCGCCCGAATAGCTCCACGAATCCGCCCATGGGTAACACTGGCACATCGAGTTGTATTTGTAATTGAGCAGCAGCGCCTGCATCTCCTTGCCCAGGCGCATCTCGAGGATCGGCATCAGCTCGGCGGCCGACACATAGGCCAGGCGGTCGTTGAAACCGGCGCCCGCCGTGCCTGCGATGAACGGCCCGCTCGGCACGGTATTGTTCGTCGTGCCGAAGGACTCCAGGTAATTCGCGGGGCACAGGTTGCGCGCCAGATTCGGCTGGGCCGGCGTGCAGGCGGCGGAAACGTTCGGATTGCGGTCCTGGCCGCCGAGCGCCGCTCCCGGCGAGAAGATCACCGCGATCGCGCTGCTCGTGGCCGGCGCGCCGTCGGGGCCGCGAACGATCACGTCGCCGGGCGTGCTGCTGTTGAGCGCGCCGCTGGTGACGTAATTGCCCGCCCTCACGATCGGATTCGACGCGTTGTTGAGGAATCGCAAAGACACCGCGTACCACAGGATTTCGCCGGCGTTGTCGCGGGGCTCGGGGATGCCGAGCGTTTTCCACGGCACGCGGCCCAGGCGTTCGGTTGCGCACGCCGCCTCGGCGATGCCGTCGTTGTTGGTGTCGGGACACGGGAGCTCGCCGAGCTTCGACGACGCGTTGAGCTCGGCCTGGCAAGCCGTGGCGTCGGTCTGATTGGCGCACTGGAAAACACCCTGGCGCGCCGCGTAGCCGATCAGCGCCGCCTTGACGTCGGCGAACACGTCGGCGGTGTGATCGTCCGCCAGCTCGGCGGCGCGGCTCGGCCGATAGAAAGTCAGCCCTGCCGACGCCACACCGAGCATCAGCAGGAAAACGAGGAGCAGCATGGCAAAGCCGCGCTCCCTGCCGGGAAGCGCGGCGGGTCGCGGCGCGCAGTTCATGGGGCCTTAACGGCCGATTCGCGCCGAACCTTACGTGGCGCGACCCGGACGGGCGTGCCGCCCGAAGCGCGCTTCCGCCCATCAAGCTCTCCCGACAGCGCCGAGCAGTATTTTGCCTACTGCGGCGTCAACCCAAAGTCCCGAGCGACAGCCCAGGCCCGCATGAGGTCAGCGCGCCCGCACGTATACCTTCAGGTCGCCGTCGTCGGGCGCGCCGTATCGCTGCAGCCTCGCGATGAGCACCGGGTCGAGCACGTGGTCTTTGGCCAGCAGCAGGAGCCCGTCGCCGGTGACCAGGTCGCGCGTGAGGATCATCCCCGCCGCGAGCTCGGCGGCGGTCAGCTCGCGTTCGGCGACCGGCGTCGCGCGTGCGGCGTCGAGCGCCGCGCCGAAGGCCTTGACGACTGCGGGATCGTAGCGATGGCCACGCCCTTCGAGGATGTGCTCGTAGGCTTTGGCTTTCGACATCGCAACGCCGGCGGCGCCGCCTTCCTGCGCCGCTTCGTAATCGTGCGCGACCGCCACGATGCGCGCGCCCAGCGGAATCGAAGCCCCGCGCAGTCCTTCCGGGTAACCCTTGCCGTCGTAGCGTTCGCGATAGCTCCTGATGAGCTTGCCGGCGCCATTGAGCTGCTCCAGCGCGATCAGCGCGGTCTGGCCGTGGACCGGGTGCTTCATGACCGCGCTGCGATCCTCCGCGCCGAGCGCGTTCAAAGGCTTGCGCAGGAGCGCGTCCGAAAGCCCGAGCTTGCCGATGCCGTGCAGCAGTCCGGCGAGAGCGACGTCCTGCACCTCTTCGTCGGGCACGGCCATCTGCAGCGCGATCCTTCTCGCGAGATCGGCGACGCGGCGCGACCGTCCGCCGATCGCGCCTTCGCGCAGGTCGATCAGGTTGGAGAAAACCGTGATCGAGGTCATGAAGGTTTTTTTAAGCCTGCCGTGCACGTCCTCGAGCGCAGCGAGCGCGTTGGCGAGCTCGTCGGTGCGCTCGCGCACCCTGGACTCGAGACTGGCGTTGAGCTCGAGCAGCGCGGCGTTCTGCCGCAGGATCACGCGTTCGAGGCGTGCCTTTTCGCCCGCGAGTCGTTTGCGCTCGAGCGCGTCCCTGACCACGCCGACGACTACGGCGTCGTCCCACGGCTTCGAGATGTAGCGATAGATCGCCGCGTCGTTGATCGCTTTGACCGTCGAGGCGAGGTCGGCGTAGCCGGTCAGCAGGATGCGCACCGCTTCGGGCGCGCGCACCCTCACCTGCTCGAGGAATTTAGCGCCGTCCATGTGCGGCATGCGCATGTCCGAGAGCACGAGATCGACCGGTGTCTGCGCGATCACCTCCAGACCTTCGGCGCCGCCGCTCGCGGTCAGCACGCGATAGCCGTGAGCGCGCAGCAGGCGGCGCAGCGCGCTCAGGATGTTCGGCTCGTCGTCGACGCACAGCACCGTCAGGCCCGCTTCCGAGTCGGCGGTGCTCGCGGTCAGGTCATTCATGTCGACGCCTCAGCGCGTCGCCGCCGCGACCGGCTGCCGCACCGGAAGGGTGACTCTGAAAGTGGTGCCCCGGCCCACTTCGCTGTGCACGTCGATGCGGCCCCGATGCTTCTGGACGATGCCGTAGGAGAGGGACAGCCCGAGGCCGGTGCCTTTGCCGACGGGTTTGGTCGTGAAGAACGGATCGAAGATGCGGTTCAGGTGTTCGGGAGCGATGCCTTTGCCGGTATCGCTGATCTCTATCCACACTTCCTCGTCCGCGCGCACGCCGCTGGTGAGCGTGATCGTGCCGTGGCTCTCGATCGAGTGCGCGGCGTTCACCAGGATGTTCATGAAGACCTGGTTCAGCTGCGAAGGCAGGCATTCGATCTCGGGGAGCTGCGCGTAACGGCGAACGAGCTGCGCCTTGTACCTGATCTCGTTGTTGACGATGTTGACCGTGCTGTCGAGACCTTCGTGCAGGTCGGCCCGCGCCCATTCGTCGTCGCTGCCGAGGTGGGAGAAGTCCTTGAGGTCCTGCACGATCTTGCTCACGCGCGAGATGCCTTCGCGCGATTCCGCCATCAGTGCGAAGACGTCTTCGGCGAGGAACTCGAGATCGGCGCTCGTGCGCGCCGCAGTGATGCGCTGGAGCGCCTCCGGGTCTTCGATCGCCGCGTGCGCCTGCTCGTACGTGGCGATGACTGCGAAGACCTGCTGCAGGTAACTCTCGAGCGAGCCCAGGTTCGATTTGACGTATCCGATCGGGTTGTTGATCTCGTGCGCGACGCCGGCGGCGAGCTGGCCGATCGAGGCCATCTTCTCGGACTGCAGGAGCTGGTTGCGCGTTTCGTGCAGCTCTGCGTTCGCATTCTTGAGCTGGTCGTTGCTCTTGCGCAGCGCCTGTTCGGCGCGCGAGGAACGCAGGATGTAGCGCAGCCGGTGCCCGAGTATCGGTGCGCGGATCGGCTTGGTGATGAAGTCGGTGGCGCCGCATTCGTAAGCGCGCTCGATCGAAGCGGTGTCGTCGAGGCCGGTCATGATCAGTACCGGCGTGCCCGCCCCGGGCTCGAGTGCGCGGATGCGGGTGCAGACGGTGAAGCCGTCCATGCCGGGCATCACGACGTCGAGCAGGACGAGGTCGGGCCGCTCGCGCTCGAACGCTTCGAGCCCGCTCGCGCCGTCAGTCGCTTCCTCCACGTGCATGCCGCAGCGCTCGATCGCCGCGCGTGCGAGCCTGCGCTGTATCGGCTCGTCGTCGATGACGAGCACGCTGGGCCGCTCCGCTTCATTGGAGGTGAACGCCGCGCTCATGACCGCAGCGCTTCTCCATCGCAGGCGGGGGCTGTGTCAGCGGGGAAGGGGCGCGCGTCGAGCAGCTCCTGCAGCCTGCGGTTGGCGCGGGTGAGCTCCTCGACTTTGGCGCGAGTCGCCTGCTGCTCGCGCTCCTGGGCCTGCAGCATGGAATAGCGGCGGAAAGCTTCGGCGATGTGCGCGCGAAGCAGGCTGTCGTCCCAGGGCTTGGTCAGGAAGCGGTAGATCGCCCCCTGGTTGATCGCCTCGGTGACGCTGGCGAGATCGGTGTAGCCGCTCAGCACCATGCGCATCGAGCCGGGGTAGAGCTCCTTCACGCGGCGCAGGAAGTCGACGCCGGTCACGTCGGGCATGCGCTGGTCCGACAGGATCACGCCCACCTTGTGATTGGCGAGTATCTCGAAGCCGGCTTTCGCGCTGGTCGCCGTGAAGATGCGGTAGCGGTCCTGGCGCAGCAGGCGCTTCAGCGCCGAGAGCACGTTGTCTTCGTCGTCGAGCAGCAGGAGCGTGCGCTCGCCGTCGTCGCCGTCGGCGCACGGGTGCTGCAGCCGGCGGCCTTCGTTGAGCAGCTCGGTCATCGCGGCCGCGGGCAGCGGGCGTGAGAAGTAATAACCCTGCATCTGGTCGCAGCCGTGCGAACCGAGGAACGAGAGTTGGGACGCGGTCTCCACGCCTTCGGCGACGACCTTCAGGCCGAGGTTGTGCGCCATGTTGATGATGGCCTGCGCGATCGAGGCGTCCTCGGGATTGGTCGCGAGGTCGGTGATGAACGCGCGGTCGATCTTGACCGTGTCGACCGGCAGGCGCTTCAGATAGCTCAGGCTCGAATAGCCGGTGCCGAAATCGTCGATCGCGATCGCCACGCCCAGGACCTTGAGCGTCCGCAATGCGGCGATCGAGGCGTCGGCGTTCTGTATCGCCGCGCTTTCGGTGATCTCGAGCTCGAGGAAGCGCGCGGCGACGCCGTGCTCGCTCAGCGTTCTCGCGATGACGGCGACGAGGTCCTGCTGCTGGAACTGCCGGGCCGACAGGTTGATCGCAATCGGCACCGGGCGCACGCGCGCGTTCTGCCACGCCCTGACCTGGGCGCACGCGGCCCGCAGCACCCATAGACCGACCGGCACGATCATTCCGGTCTCCTCGAGCAGCGGGATGAAACGGTCGGGGCTGACCAGACCGTCCTCGGGGGACTGCCAGCGCAGCAGCGCTTCGCAGCCGGAGATCTCGCCGGTGACGATGTCGGCCTTGGGCTGGAAGTGCAGCAGGAACTCTTCGCGCTCGAGCGCGTGGCGAAGCTTGCGCTCGAGCTGCGTCTTCTCGAGCGCGCGCTCGTTCATCTCCGCGGTATAGAAGCGGTAGCCGTCGCCGCCCGCCGCTTTCGCGCCGTACATCGCCATGTCGGCGTTGCGTATAAGGGTGTCGATGTCGTCGGTGTCGGACGGGTACAGGGCGATCCCGATGCTCGCGGTCGTGTAGGTTTCGTTGCCGCCGACGTGAAACGGCGCGGACAGCGCTTGCTGGATCTGCCCGGCGACGAGTCGCGCATCCTGCGGCGCCGCGAGCGCGCAGAGGATCACCGCGAACTCGTCGCCGACCAGGCGCCCCACGGTGTCTCCCGGACGCACGCACGCGGTGAGGCGCTCCGAGATGTTCCGCAGGAGCGTGTCGCCGCCGGCGTGGCCGAGGGTGTCGTTGACGATCTTGAAGCGGTCGACGTCGATGAAAACCACGCCGATGATCCACGCGTTGCGCCGGGCCTGGGCGAGCGTCTGCTTCAGCCGGTCGTAGAAGAGGACGCGGTTCGGGAGGTGGGTGAGCTGGTCGTAGTGCGCCAGGTGCAGCAGGCGCTCCTGGTAGCGCTTGCGCTCGGTGATGTCTTCGGTGATGCCCGCGATGCGGTGGAGCTCGCCTTGCGCATCGCGTATCGGAAACGCGCGGCTCTGCGCCCAGCGCTCGGTGCCGTCGCGGTGCACGATGCGGAACTCGACGTCGAACGTCCCGAGCTCGCCGTGGCGCAGCCACTCGCGCGAGACGTGTTCGCGGTCGTCGGGGTGCACGACGCGGAGCCAGTCGCAGCCCTGGAGCTCGGCGGCGGTGAGCCCGGTCATCGTTTCGACGGCGGGGCTCAGGTAGCTCAGCGTCAGTGGCTGCGTGTCGGAGATCCAGAACACTTCAGGGATGTGCGCGACGAGCTGGCGGAATCGTTCGTCGCTCTCGCGCAGCGAATCCTCGGCGGCGCGGCGCTGGAAGAGGATGCCGAGCTGTGTGGCGACGACCGCGACCAGCTCGACCAGCTGCTCGTCGTGCGCCTGGCGCGCCTGCATGAAGAATTCGAGCAGCGCGACGGGCTTGCCGTCGGCGAGCACCGGGAATCCCGCCCACGCCTTGAATCCCGCCGCGACCGCGGACTCGCGCCGCCTGAAATCGACCGCGGCGATATCGGGGCACCATTTGGGTTCGCGGCTGTGGAACGCCGAAAGGGCGACGCCGGGCCCGTTACTGAAGACCAGCTCGCGCCTGCTGCCATGAAAATGCTCGAGCTCGGGCGAGCCGTCGTGCCACCCGACGCGGCATTCGAGCGCGTTGCCGGCGGCGCTCGGCAGCCATGCCTGGCCGAAGCGCCAGCCGGTCGATTCGCAGATCCTGCGCAGCACGATGCGCAGCGCGCTGTCCATGTCCTGCGCCTGGCCGAGGGCGAGCGTCGTCGACTGCAGCAGCGCGGCACCCGACTGGGCGTGCTTGCGCTCGGTGATGTCCTCGATGACCCGCAGGTAATACAGCGGCATACCCGCCGCGTCGCGAACCATCGAGACGGTGCGGCTGACCCAGATGATCGCGCCGTCCTTGCGCACGTAGCGCTTCTCCGACGTGAACGTCTCCTCTTTACCCTCGAGCAGGAGGTCGTGTTCGGTCGAAATCGCGACGTCCTCCGGATGCACGACCTGGTCGGTGCGCATCGAGAGGAGCTCCTCCCGCGTGTAACCGGTCATCTCGCAGAGCTTGCGGTTCACCATGACGTAGCGCCGGTCGAGCGAGGTGTGCGCGATGCCGACCGCCGCCTGCTCGAACGTCGCGCGAAAGCGCTCCTCGGCCGCTTTGCGTTCCGAGATGTCCTGGATCATCGCCACGAAATAGTCGGGCTCGCCCGACGAATTGCGCACGATCGACACCGCGACCGCGACCCACACGATGGCGCCGGTCTTCCTGACGTAGCGTTTCTCGACGATCGGCACGTGACGGGCCTCGGGATCGTTCACCAGCGCGTCGCGCAATTCCCTGCTGCGGGCGTGGTCGTCAGGATGCATCACCTCGAGGATCGTGAGCTCGAGCAGCTCCTCGCGCGTGTAACCGAGGAGGTCGCACAGCTTCTGGTTGACTTCGATGAAACGCAGGTCCGGTGTCGCATGCGCGATCCCCGCCGCCGCCTGGTCGAAGGTCGCCCGGTAGCGCGCCTCGTTCTCGTTGCGCTCGGTGCGGTGGCGCTCCTCGGTTTCGGGCACGGCCGCGCGCAGGCGCCGGCGCTCCAGCGCTGCGGCGACCGCGGGGCCCAGCCGCGCGAGACGATCCTTGAGCAGGTAGTCGTCCGCGCCGTGGCGCATCGCCTCGATCGCGTGCTCTTCGCCGATCTGTCCGGAGACGATGATGAATGGCAGGTCGCGGCGGGCCGCTTTCGCGATCTGCAGCGCGCGCACCGAGTTGAAGTGCGGCAGGACGTGGTCGCACAGCACGATGTCCAGCTCGCCGGCGAGCGCGGCGGTCAAACCGGCCTCGCTGTCCACGCGCGTCGCCACGAGCGCATAGCCCGCGCGCCGCAGCGCGTCGACGATGAGCTCGGCGTCGTGCGGCTGATCTTCCACGAGCAGGAGCTTGAGCGGCTTGTACGGCGTCATGCGCCGCGTGCGACGAGCGGGATGTGTGCTGCCGGACTTCTGTCCATTCGAATACTCCGGAAACGCGAGGCGCGCGGCCTGTGCACTGGGCCCGGAGCATAGGCGCGCGAGGCGGGCACGCCTATCGGGTATCGCCTGATAAACCCCTGCCAAAAACGATGGAGGGACCTCTCGTCGAGATCGGCGCCGCGCGAGCGTCGAAACGCAAAAGCATCGCGCACGGCTTGCCGGCCGCGGAAAGTCAGCGCGCGAAGACTACCGATCGGCGGCGTCCCAGTCTGCCGGGAGAGTATGACAACCGCGCGTAACCAAAATGGATGATTGTCCGAACCGGTCTCAGGTGTGAGACTTCAGCGCGGCCCGAGGGCGCTGCCGGATTACACCCGAGCCACCGCCGAAGGTGCGCCGCGCTGGTCGAGGAGGGCTCATGATCGATTTTGCCGACGAAGAACTGAAACTGGGGGTGTGCGCGGCGCTGATCTTCATGGGCACGTTCGCGCTGGTCATGCCTCTCATCAGGTATGTAAAGAGAGGGTGGAAGGCCAAGCGCCGGGACATCATGGATGGTCTCGACGCCGACGCCCGCAGGTGCTACTTCGCGATGTTCATCCGCAGCGGCGAAAGGCCGGCGAATGATGATCCCTCCAAGGCATTCGAGCGGCTGTATGAAACGTGGTACGGCCGTCGCTTTTTCCTGGTTCCCGGCGTGCTTCTGTTCGCAGTCGGGCTGATTATCGTAGGGACAGTCACGGTGACGTGCCTACACCGCCTGGGGTACATAACTCATCCTGTATTCACGCTGCCGGACATTGCCATGGCGGCTTTTGCCGGGGCCTACCTCTGGGTGTTGAATGATCACATCTGGCGGGCACGCAGCCTCGATTTTTCGCCGGCGGACGTTCAATGGGGGGTGCTGCGCCTCATCATCGCCGCGCCCATGGGGTATGCGTTCGCCGCTGTCGTGCCGAAATTTATGGGGCCTTTTGTCGCCTTTGCCGTCGGAGCATTCCCTTTGGAGGCGCTGACGTCGATCCTGAGGCGTCTTGTCGAGAAGGCTCTCAATATTCCCACGCCGCCGGAAGACACTCGTGACGACATTATCAAGCTCCAGGGAATCAACAAGCCGATTGTCGAGCGACTGGCTAAAGAGGACATCACGACCATCACGCAAATCGCTTACTGCGACCCGGTACGTCTTGCCATGCGCTCCAATCTGACATTCAATTTCATTATCGATTGCATGAACCAGGCACTCGCCTGGCTTTATTTTCAGGAGGGATTAAACGCCATTCGACCCTTGAGTTTGCGAGGCGCCAGCGAAATCAAGGATCTCGTCGACTCGATCGACAACCCCCATGCCGCCGACCACCATGATGTTTG
>JAQGNC010000343.1 GCA_028292065.1 Betaproteobacteria bacterium | reverse complement strand
GACCAGTCCGGCCTTGCAGCCGTGGTCCCGGATCAACTGCAGGGTACGATCGATATGCTCCGAGGCTTCCGGGTGAAAGCTGATCAGGTTGGCGCCCGCTTTCGCGAAATCGGGAATGATGCGATCGACCGGTTTCACCATGAGGTGCACGTCGATCGGCACGCTGCAATGCGGCCGGATCGCTTCGCACACCAGCGGCCCGATGGTCAGGTTGGGCACGTAATGGTTGTCCATCACGTCGAAGTGCACGAGGTCGGCGCCCGCGGCGATGACCGCGCGCACTTCGTCGCCGAGGCGCGCGAAATCGGCGGACAGTATGCTCGGTGCGAGTCGATAACTCATGCGGGAAAGCTCGTGCGGCGAGTGGGGACGCTGAATTGTAACCGCTCACTCATCGTCACGTGAGCGCGCGGCGCGCTCGGCGTCGCCGTGCCGGGCTTTCTCGTTCGATTGGCGCGGCCATGTCCACCACACGATGCCGAGCAGCAGCGCGAGTGCGACACCCGCTTCGAGCAACAACAATAGGAGGGTCATAAGAGGTCGGACGGTATACTCGCCGCCATGATGAGGGAACCTGATTTCAAAATCCATTGGCGTGTTTCACGTTTTGCTTTAACCGCAGTTTTTCTGGTCTCGGCAGCGTGCACGACGACGCCCGCTTCTGCGCCTGCAACGACGCCTTCGCCGCCTCCGGCGTCCTCAACACCGCCTCCGGTCGCACCGCGCACGCAAGCGCCGGCTTCGACGCCGCCCTCGCAATCGACACCCGCATCGAAAGGCGCGGAGCCTGGCGGCAGGAGCGCGCCGGCGACGGCACCGACCGCGCCGGGAGTGGCGTTCAAACCCGCGACGTTCGGCGAGCTTCCCGGTTGGCGCGACGACGCGGTGGCCGAAGCGTGGTCCGCGTTCATCGCGAGCTGCGGCGCGCTCGCCAACCGCGAGCCGTGGCGCGAGACGTGTGCCGCCGCTGCGCGCGTCACCAACCCGTCGGCTGACGTCGCCCGTCGCTTCTTCGAGCAGCGCTTCAAACCGTGGCAGGTATTGAGCGGCGACGGCGCTGAAGAAGGTCTGGTCACCGGATACTACGAGCCGATGCTGCGGGGCGCGCGCAAACCGGGCAGCCGCTATCGCTATCCGCTCTACGGCCCGCCCGACGATCTCATCGCAATCGATCTCGCGGATACCTACCCCGAGCTCAAAGGCCTGCGCCTGCGCGGCCGCCTCGAAGGCCGCCGACTCGTGCCGTACTACGATCGTGCGCAGATCGAGAACGGGGCGGCGCCGGTGCGCGGCAAGGAGCTCTTGTGGGTAGACGATGCCGTCGAGCTTTTCTTCCTGCACGTCCAGGGTTCGGGGCGCATCCTGCTCGAGAACGGCGAAAGCGTGCGAGTCGGTTATGCCGATCAGAACGGCTACCCTTATCGCTCGATCGGGCGGCTCCTCGTCGAGCGCGGCGAGCTCACGCTCGAGCAGGCGTCGATGCAGGGGATCAAGGCGTGGGCGCGCGAGCATCCGGCCGAGCTCCCGGCGCTGCTCAACAGCAATGCGAGCTACGTCTTCTTTCGCGAGCTTCCCGGCAACGGGAACGGTCCTCCGGGCTCGCTCGGCGTGCCGCTGACCGCGCGCCGCAGCGTCGCGGTCGATTCGCGCTACGTCCCGCTCGGGGCGCCGGTGTATCTGTCGACGACCTGGCCGAACACCGTGCGAACGCTCAACCGGCTGATGCTCGCGCAGGATACCGGCAGTGCAATTCGCGGCGCGGTGCGCGCCGATTTCTTCTGGGGATACGGCGAAGCCGCGGCTCGCGAAGCCGGGCGCATGAAGCAGCGCCTGCGCATGTGGGTGCTGCTGCCTAACGGCTACCCGGTACCGGCCGCCGCAGCGGGCCCGTCCCAGGCGCCGCTGCCGCCTCAAGGCGAGGCACGCTCGGCGCCGTAATTCACCTCCACGAGCACCCGGCTGCGCACCGCGCGGCCGTTGCGATACGCCGGGCTGAAGCGCGCGCTCATGAAAGCGCGCTTTGCATCGTCTTCGAAATAATCCGCGGGCTCGGCTTCGACGACGCTCACGTCTTTCACCGTCCCGCTCTGGTCGATCAGCACGAGCAGCAACGCGCGCCCGGTGACGCCGTCGGCCGCCGCTTTGCCGCCGTAACGCAGATCGAGCGGCTTCGCGAGCGCGGGATAGACGTCGAGCTGTCTGGCCGCGTAATACGTCGAATCGGGCGCTTCGATCGCGGCACTTTCAGCCTTGGCCTCGCGAGTCGCCTGTGCGGTGATGGCGGAAGCGGCAGGCGCCGGCTTCGCCGCGGTGCGTTCGGCCGGGGACATTACCCGGGCGGCCGGCTCGGTCGGCGGGAGCGCTTCCGGTGCGCGGGGTGCCTTGTCGGGGACGATCCGCACTGCGAGCAGCGGCCGCGGCGCAGGAACGCTCGCGTGGCGTCGCGCCCCGCCGGTGACGACGACGCAGAGGGCCGCGTGCAACAGCGCTGAAACCGCGAAAGCGGCGAGCAGCCGCTTACGCCGCGCGGGAACGACTGAAGGGGACGATGCGGCGCAGGCGTGGAGCGTCATGCTCCTGTAACGCCTGCCGCGAATCGGTTGTTGACTAGCGGCCCGCGAACGCCGCCTCGATCTTGTCGGCGG
>JAQGNC010000291.1 GCA_028292065.1 Betaproteobacteria bacterium | reverse complement strand
CCGACTTTCGACGCGGCGCACGACCTGCCGGGCCCGGTGAACATCGCCGCCGCTTTCGAGCGCACGGTCAACGACAAGCAGCAGCGCATCGTGGTTGTCGGCAACGGCTCGTTCCTGTCGAACGCATTTCTCGGCAACGCCGGCAACCTGCAGCTCGGCATCGGCACGCTCAACTGGCTCACCGCCGAAGACGACCTCGTGGCGATCGACCCTCGGCCCGCGCCGGACTCGCGCATCGACATCGACCAGATGACGCTTTATCTCATCGCCTTCGGTTTCATGCTCGTGCTGCCGCTCGTTTTCATCGCCACCGGCGTCGTCATCTGGTGGCGGCGGCGTAAAGCCGGCTGAACGGGCGGCGCGAGAACGACACAGTGCGCTCCTGGATCTCGCTGCTCGCGCTCGGGCTCGTCGTGGCGGCGCTCGGCGCGTGGATCTATCAAAAGCCGAAGGCCGGCGAGAGCCAGACCTACGCGCTGTCGGCGACCAAACCTGCCGCGGTGACTCGCGTGAGGCTCTCGCGCCCAGGCGCTGCCCAGGCGTCGGGAGCAACGGCGAACGCGATCGTTCTCGAGCGGCACAACGGCGAGTGGCGCATGAGCGAGCCTTACGCCGCGCGCGCCGATGCGTTCCAGGTCGAGCGCCTGATATCGATACTCGAAGCGCGCTCGTCGGTGCGCTACGACGCGGCCGATGCGGCGCGCTTCGGTCTCGCCGCCCCGATGGCGGTGCTCGAAACGGACGGTGAGACTTACGCCTACGGCGCGATCAACCCGACCACCCGCGAGCAGTATGTCTTGGCCGGCGGCAAGGTCTACGTGGTGCCGCTCAATTACGCCGCGACGCTGCCGCGCAACGTGGAAGCGCTGCTCAGCAAAAAGCTCTTCGGCGCCGAAGAGATTCCGGTGCGCTTCGACCTGCCTGATTTCACCGTCGCGCTCGAAGACGGCACGTGGGCCGTCGCCCCGATCGCCAACGAAGCCGGGCCCGACGAGCGCAACACGTGGGTCGCCGCGTGGCGCGAAGCGAGCGCGCTGACGGTCGCGCGCCACACCGGTCCCGCGCCCGAGCGCGAGATCAACGTGGTTTTGAAGGATGGCCGCACCGTCACCCTCGGCATCGCGCTAGCCGCGCCCGACGTCGTGCTCGTGCGCAAGGACGAAGGCATCGCGTATCAGTTCTTCGGCGACGCGGGGCGAAAGCTGCTGGCGCCGCCTGGTGAAAAACCGTGAACGGGTGAACGGGTGAACAGGTGAACGCGTAATTAGCAGCTGCCTCAGGGCCTTCGCAACTGGCCTTTCACCCTTCACCCTTCACCCTTCACCCTTCACCCTTCACCCTTCACTCCTCCGCGTCGTCCTCACCCGTTCACCCGTTCACCCGTTCACC
This sequence comes from Betaproteobacteria bacterium, assembly GCA_028292065.1. Classification (GTDB taxonomy): domain Bacteria; phylum Pseudomonadota; class Gammaproteobacteria; order Burkholderiales; family SG8-41; genus JAQGMV01. The sequence goes on along the minus strand of JAQGNC010000291.1, from coordinate 11,453 downwards.
GCGATAGCCCAAATGCCCGAGCTCCCCGAAGTCGAAACCACGCGCCGCGGGCTCGCGCCGCATCTGGTCAACCAGCGAGTGCGAACTGCGATCGTTCGCAATCACGCGATGCGCCTGCCGATCCCGAAGCGCCTGCCGCAGCTCGTGGCAGGGACGACGATCGCGCACGTCGAGCGGCGCGCGAAGTACCTGCTGATCGATTGCGGGCGGGGAACGCTGATCGTGCACCTCGGTATGTCCGGACGCTTGTGGCTCGTGGAGGAGAAAGCGCCGGTCGAGAGCCACGACCACTTCGACCTCGTACTCGAAAACGGGACCGCGGTGAGGCTGCGCGATCCGCGCCGCTTCGGCCTGGTGCTGTGGCACGCAGGCGATCCGCTCGAGCATCCGCTGCTGGCGAGCATCGGGCCCGAGCCGCTGTCGAGTGCGTTCAGCGGGGCATCACTTTTCGAGGCCACTCGCAACCGCACCGCCGCGATCAAGCTCGTGCTGATGGACAGCCACGTCGTCGCAGGCGTGGGGAACATCTACGCGAGCGAAGCGCTGTTTCGCGCGGGGATCAGCCCGAAGACCGCCGCGCATCGGGTGAGCCGCGCGCGCTGCGACGTCCTCGCGCAGACGGTGCGCGACACGCTCGAAGCCGCGATCGAAGCCGGCGGCAGCACGCTGAGGGATTACGTCGGCGGCGACGGGCGCGCGGGCTATTTCCAGAACGAGCACCTCGTCTACGGGCGCACGGGCGAGGCGTGCTACCACTGCGGGGCTTCGATCCGGGAGTCGAGGCAGGGGCAGAGGGCGACTTTCTACTGTCCTTCGTGTCAGAAGCGGTGAGCCCTGGAGCACAGCGGGAACGCGAAGGACGCGAAGGAAAAACGAAGGACGCGAAGGAAACCTTTTTAATAAAAAAAACCGCGCCTCTGCGCGGTTTTTATGAACGCGTTCCTTTGCGTCCGCGTTTTTTCCTTTGCGTCCCTGCTTCCTGCTTTGGCTTTGCTTTGGCTTTGCTTCGGCTTTGCTTTGGGGCTTCAGGCCGCTTTCTTACCCGTCAGCTTCAGGTATTTGTCGAAAAGCTGGTCCTTGGTCTCGACGACGTCGGGATTGAAAGGGATGCAGTCGACCGGGCACACGCGCTGGCATTGCGGTTCGTCGAAGTGTCCGACGCACTCGGTGCACTTGAACGGGTCGATCTGGTAGTACTCCTCGCCGGCGGAGATCGCGTCGTTCGGGCACTCCGGCTCGCACACGTCGCAGTTGATGCATTCGTCGGTGATCAACAGTGCCATAGCGACCTACTTGCCCCCGAGCTGCTTGATCTTGACCTTGAGCTGTTCGCCCACCAAAGGCGGAACGAACTTGGACGTGTCGCCCCCGAGGATCGAAATTTCGCGCACGATCGTCGCGGAAATGAACATGAACTGCTCGCCGGGGGTGAGGAAGACCGTTTCGACATCGGGATACATGCCGCGGTTCATTCCGGCCAGCTGGAACTCGTATTCGAAGTCGGACACCGCGCGCAATCCTCTGACCACGACGCGCGCGCCGCGGTCCTGCACGAACTTCATCAGCAGCCCGGAGAACCCGACCACTTCGACGTTCGGGATGTCCGCCAGCACGCGGCTCGCCATGTCCACGCGCTCGTCGAGCGAGAAGAAAGGGCGCTTGTTGCGGCTGTCGGCCACGGCGAGGATCACGCGGTCGAACAGGCGCGAAGCGCGGCGCGCGAGGTCTTCATGGCCGAGGGTGATCGGGTCGAAGGTGCCCGGATACACCGCGGTGTGGCTCATGCTCATGGAGTGCGTCTGCCCAGTTGAAATGATACGTGTCCGGCGCGGCCGTGCCTCACGACCTCCCAGCCCTCTCCCAAGTCTACAGGCGCCGCGGACTCGCAGTACACCCGCGCGTCGGGGCGCATGAGCGAAGGCAGCAAAGGGAGGAGCCGCGGCCAGTAGTCTGCGGTGAACGGCGGGTCGAGGAAAATGACGTCGTACTGACCCCTGCCGCGGCCGCGCGCGAATTCTAGCGCATCGGCCCTGGCGAGCTCCACCTGAACCGATTTGAGGGCCGCCTTGTTCTCGCGCAGCGCTTCGTACGCGGCGCGGTCTTGCTCGACCATCACGACTCGCGAAGCGCCGCGCGAAGCCGCTTCGAAACCGAGCGCCCCGCTGCCGGCGAAAAGGTCGAGGCACTCGAGCCCCGTCAGGTCCTGCCCGAGCCAGTTGAACACGGTTTCGCGCACACGATCGGGTGTCGGGCGCAGGCCTGCGGTCGGGGGGAAGCGGATCCTGCGGCTGCGCCACTCGCCGCCGACGATGCGTACCTCGTTCGCTTTCAAGCGCCGCTCGAGCGGATCAGGGCCGGCGGGCGGTTTCTTCGAGCGCTGCCTGCTGCTCGGCCTGCCCGACGACCACCGTCACCAGGCGGTCGGGATGGACGCGCCGCTGAAAAGCGGCTTTTACCTGCTCCGCCGTGATGCGCTCGACTTTCCCGACGAAATCGTCGAGGTAAGTGAGCGGCAGCCGATAAAAACCGATGACCGCGAGATACTCGTGAATCTTGCGGTTGCTGTCGATGCGCAACGGGAAACCGCCGACGATGTTCTGCTTCGCGGCTGCGAGCTCCTTCGCGGTCGGACCTTGTGCGACGAAATCGGTGACGACTTTGCGTGCGACCGCGAGCGCTTCCTTCGCCTGCTCGCCCTTGGTCTGCATGCCGATCACGAACGGGCCTTCGCGCAGCAGCGGGCTGAAATAGCTGTAAGCCGAATACGCGAGGCCGCGCTTCTGGCGCACCTCGTCGGTCATGCGCGAGTTGAAGCCGCCGCCGCCCAGGATGTGGTTGCCGACGAAGAGCGCGAAATAGTCGGGGTCTTCGCGGCGTATTCCCGGGCCTCCCATCAGGATGTGGCTCTGGGTCGCCGGATGCGTGATCCAGCGCGTCTCGCCTTTTTCGAGCGGCGGCACGGGCGGCAGCACCGGCGCGTCGGCCGCAGCTTTCGGCAGCGCGGAGGTGAGCGCTTCGGCGATCGCAGCGGCTTCGTCGCGCCCGACATCCCCCATGATCGCGACGATCGCGCGCTCGGCGGTGTAGTAGCGTCGGTGAAAAGCGGCGAGGTCGTCGCGCGTGAGCTTCGCGATCGTGTCGACCTCACCCGAGCCGCGCAATCCGTACGGATGCGTCGGATAGATCATGCGGCTGAAGGTTCGCGCAGCGATCGTATCGGGCATCGTGTCGGCTTCCTTGAGCGCGGCGATCAACCGCGCTTTCTCGCGCTCGAGCACGCTCGCCGGAAACTCGGGCTGGTTGAGGATCCTGCCGAGCATCTCGAGGCTCGCCTTGCGCTCCTGCGGGCTCGAGAGCATCCGCATCCCGACACCTGAGCGATCGTTGTCGAAGCGACCGCTGAACTGCGCGCCGATATCGGCCAGCTTGCGCGCGACCTCGTCCTCGTTCATGCCGCCCGCGCCGAGACGCAGCATGTTGTTGGTCATGTTCGCCGTGCCGCTCTTCTCGCGGGTGTCGAAACCGGACCCCGCGGGGAAATCGACGCTGACGTCGAGCATCGGCAGGTCGCGGTTCTCGACAAAGTAGACGCGCGCGCCGCGGCTGGTTTCCCAGTGCTGGATCGGCAGGAGCGCGTGCGCCGCGTGGGCGAGCGCCATCAGCGCGACACCCGCGATAAACGAGTACCGGTTACTGCGCATGGCGCAGTCCTGCGGGCGGGGCGCTGGGTTTCTTGCCGTCGAGCGGCTGCGGATCGAGATAAGCAACGGTGAGTTTGTCCTCGACGAGATATTTCTTCGCGACGGCCTGCACCTGCTCGGGCGTGACGAGCTTCAGCTTCTCGAGGAAAAGGTCCATCGCATCCGGCGGCAGATCGACCATCGCGAAGCTGCCGATCTGGCGCGCCTGGAAGAACATCGAATCGCGCTCATAGACGTGGGAAGCGACCGCCTGCGATTTCACGCGCTGCAGCTCGTCTTCGGTGACGCCTTCGGCGACCAGCTTCGCGACCTCGCGGCGCAGCGCCTGTTCGGCATCCTGCACGCTCCTGCCCTGGCTCGGGGTGGCGCTCAGATAGAACATGCCGGGGCCGCGGCCGACGCCGTCGTAGCTCGCGTCCGCGCTGGATGCGACGCGATCGGTTCGAACCATCGTGCGATTGAGCCTCGCCGCCTCGTTGCCGTCGAGCACGTTGGCGAGCATCTCGAGCGCATACGGCTCCCATTCGTTGTTCGGGTCGCGCAGCGCGGGCGCCTGATACGCCATCAGCACGTACGGCAGCTCGGCGGGTGCGCGCACGGTGAACTGCCGCTGGCCGAGCTGCGCCGGCTCTTCGGTGATCTTGCGCCGCGGAAGCGTCTTTTGTTTCAACGGTCCGAAGTGCTGCGCCGCGAGCTTCTGCACTTCCTGCGGCGAGACGTCGCCGACGATGACGAGCGTCGCGTTGTTCGGCGCATACCAGCGCTCGTAGAAAGCCTGCGCGTCCTCGACCCGCATGTTCTCGAGGTCGCTCATCCAGCCGATGACCGGGTGGCGATACGGATGCGCTCTCAACGCGGCGGCCATCATCTGCTCGTAGACCAGCGCGCGCGGACGGTCGTCGGTGCGCCAGCGCCGCTCTTCCATGACCACGCGTATTTCCTTCGAGAACTCGTCGGCGGACATGACGAGATTGGACATGCGATCGGCTTCGAGCTTCATCACGAGCGGCAGCTGCGACTTGTGCAGGGTCTGGAAGTAGCCGGTGTAATCGCGGCTGGTGAACGCGTTCTCGCGGCCGCCGGCCTCGGCGATGATGCGCGAGAACTCACCGGTGGGCACCGCTTTCGTGCCCTTGAACATCATGTGCTCGAGGACATGTGCGACACCGGTGGTGCCGCTGACTTCGTCCATGCTGCCGACTTTGTACCAGACCATGCACACGACCACCGGTGCGCGGCGGTCGGTTTTGACGAGGATGCGCATGCCGTTGGGCAGCGTGCTCTCGACGATCGGCGCGCTTGCCGCCGCCCACGCGCCGACTGCGCCGGCGAAGAGGAGGACGAGCGCAACCAACGACCGGATGAGAAGACCGGGTGCGGCAATCTGCGGTGACATGCGGGAGGGGGTCCGTTGCGGTTGGAGTAGAATTGTAACGAATTCGCGGTGTCGCACTTCTCACCCGAATTCATCACCGGTATGCAAGGCGCGCACCGTACGCCGCATCCTCGCTCCCGACTTTCTACACTGTTTCGACATGTTCAGTTTCCTCAAGCCGAAGCCCCGCCCGGCGCCGTCGGCGACTGCGCCTGACACGGAAGCTGCGCCCGCGTCTGCGGAGCCGCCGGCGCCCGCTGCAGGCGGCTGGTTCAAGAAGCTCAAGGAAGGTCTCAGCAAGACGCGCCAGCAGCTCGGCGGCCGCCTCGTCGGCCTTTTCGGCGCGGGGCGCAAGCTCGACGACGCGTTCTACGAAGAGCTCGAGACCGTGCTCCTCACGTCCGACGTCGGTGTGACCGCGACCGATTTCCTGCTCGAGAACCTGCGATCGCGCGCCAGGCGCGAAGGCTATACCGACGCGAGCCAGTTGCGTGAGGCGCTCGCCGAGCTTCTCATGAAAGAGCTCGAGCCGATCGCGATACCGCTCGACGTCTCCACGCACAAGCCTTTCGTCATCATGCTCGCGGGCGTGAACGGCGCGGGCAAGACGACTTCGATCGGCAAGCTCGCGCACTACTACGGGCGCCAGGGCAAGACAGTGCTGCTCGCCGCCGGAGACACTTTTCGCGCGGCCGCGCGCGAGCAACTCATCGCGTGGGGCGAGCGCAACAACGTCGCGGTGATCGCGCCGACGTCGGGCGACGCCGCGGCAGTCATCTTCGATGCGATCAACGCCGCGACCGCGCGAGGCATCGACATCGTGCTCGCGGACACCGCAGGGCGCCTGCCGACGCAACTCCACCTGATGGAAGAGATCAGGAAAGTGAAGCGCGTCATCGACAAGGCGCTCCCCGGGGCGCCGCACGAAGTGCTGCTCGTGCTCGACGCCAACACCGGCCAGAACGGCCTCGCGCAGGTCAAGGCGTTCGACGATGCGCTCGGGGTGACGGGGCTGGTGATGACCAAGCTCGACGGCACCGCCAAAGGCGGGGTCATCGCGGCGATCGCGCACACGCGCGGCAGGACCCAGGGCGGAGCGCCGATACCGCTGCGCTTCATCGGCGTGGGCGAAGGGCTCGACGACCTGCGCCCATTCGATGCGCAGGATTTCGTCGCCGCCCTGCTCGGCGACGAGGAATGAGCCCAAGCGTAGCGATGACGGCCATACCCGCGGTTTGCCGCACTTCACGCCTCACACCTCCCGCCTCCCGCCTCCCGCGCCTCACGCCTCACGCCTCACCGAGGTGCGATCGATGATCGCACTCACCAACGTCACCAAGCGTTATCCCGGCGGACACGAAGCAGTCAAAAACGCGACGCTTTCCATCGAGCGCGGCGAAATGGTTTTCCTGATGGGCCATTCGGGCGCCGGCAAAAGCACCCTGCTCAAACTGATTGCGGCGATCGAGCGCCCGACGAGCGGCAAAGTCGTCGTGAACGGGCAGAACCTCGGCAGCCTGCGCGCGCGCGCGATCCCGTATCTGCGGCGCAATCTCGGGCTGGTGTTCCAGGACCACAAGCTCCTGTTCGACCGCAGCGCTTTTGAGAACGTGATGCTGCCGCTGAACATCCAGGGCTACGACCGCCGCGACGCCGCCCGCCGGGCGCGCGCAGCGCTCGACAAGGTCGGCTTGCTCGGCCACGAGAAAGCCCTGCCGGTCACGCTCTCCTGCGGCGAGCAGCAGCGCCTGTGCATCGCCCGCGCGGTCGTGCACCGGCCCGCCGTCCTGCTCGCCGACGAGCCGACCGGCAACCTCGACGCCGCGTATGCGGCGGAGATCGGCGAGCTCTTTCGCGCGTTCAACCAGGTCGGCGCGACGGTGGTCATCGCCACCCACGACGTGCAACTCGCCGAGCGCCTCGCGCCGCGGCTCATCGCCATCGCCTCCGGCCGCGTCGACACGCTGGCTGCCGCAGCCGCATGAGAGCGTGGCTCTTGCATCACGCCCGCGCCGCGGGCGCGGCGCTGCGCAAGCTCGGCCGCTCGCCGCTGTCGACGCTGTTCAATATCATCGTGGTCGCCATCGCGCTGGCGCTGCCGGCGGGCCTGTACGTAGCGCTCACCAACATCCAGCAAGCGGTGCGTACGCTCTCCCCGGAGCCGCAGCTCACGGTCTTCGTCGCGCTCGAAGCGAGCAAAGCCGAGGTGAGCCTGATCGACACCCGTCTGAAGGAACATCCGCAGGTGGCGCGGCTACGCTACGTGCCGCGCGAGCGCGCGCTCGAGGACATGAAGCGGGCGAGCGGCATGGGGGGCATCGCGGAAGCGCTCGAGCGCAATCCCCTGCCGGACGCGTTCGTGGTCGACGCCGCCGATCCGGCGCCGGACGTCATGGACCGCCTGCGCACCGAGATCGCGGCGTGGCCGAAGGTCGCGCACGTCCAGCTCGACGCCGAATGGGCGCAACGCCTCGATGCGGTGCTCAAAGTCGGCCGCGTCGCGCTCCTGCTGCTCGCGACGGTGCTCGCTTTTTCGCTGGTCGCGATCACCTTCAACACGATCCGCCTGCAGATGCTGACCCAGCGCGAAGAGATCGAAGTCACGACTCTCATCGGCGCGACCGACGGCTTCATCCGGCGGCCTTTCCTGTACTACGGCGCGGGGCTCGGGCTGCTCGGCGGGCTCGCCGCTTGCGGGTTCGTCTGGACGGCAACGACCGTGCTGAACGGGGCCCTCATCGACCTGTCGTATCTCTACGGCGCACGCTGGGAAGTCGCCCAGCTGTCGTGGCGCGATAGCGCGAGCCTGCTCGCGTTCGCGGCGGCGCTGGGATGGCTGGGGGCGTGGATGTCGGTGGCAAGACATCTCGGGCGCGTCCGGCCCCGCTGACGATGGCGGTTAGTGGGCGCTTGCACCCAGCTCTGAACGCGCCGCTGCCGCTGCTGACGTTTGTAGCGCAAGTCCCTGCCGGCATGATGTTTTGTCTCACCCACAGGGCAACCACCCGCCGGAACTTTGCGGAGTCTTGGCACTCTTAATATACGAGTGCTAAACTTGTTTCAAAGCATTTAGGGGGGCAAATATGGCCGCATTCGCACTACCGATTCCCGCTGCGGGCAGCCTGGAAACCTACGTCCAGACCGTCAACAGCTTTCCGATCCTGACCCAGGAGCGCGAGACCGCGCTCGGCCGCCAGTTTCGCGATACCGAGGACCTCGCCGCCGCGCGCGAGCTCGTGGTGTCGCACCTGCGCGTGGTGGTGTCGATCGCCCGCGGCTACATGGGCTACGGCCTGCAGCAGGCGGACCTCATCCAGGAAGGCAACATCGGCCTGATGAAAGCCGTGAAACGCTTCGACCCGGAGCGCGGGGTTCGCCTGGTCTCGTTCGCGGTGCACTGGATCCGCGCCGAGATCCACGAGTTCATCCTGCGCAACTGGCGCATCGTCAAAGTCGCGACCACCAAAGCGCAGCGCAAGCTCTTCTTCAACCTGCGCAGCCTCAAGCCCGGCCTCGGCGCGCTCGGCACGTCCGACGTGAAGAAGATCGCCGAGCAGCTCGGGGTCAAGCCCGAGGAAGTCGTCGAGATGGAAACCCGGCTCGGCGGGCAGGACGTCGCGCTCGAGCCGGTCGGCGAGGACGACGAGGACACGCCTTTCGCGCCGATCGCTTACCTCGCGTCCGAAGACGCTGAGCCCGGCGTTCAGCTCGAGCAGGCGCAGACCGTCGAGCGGCGCAGTGTAGGCCTCGAGCAGGCGCTCAAAGGCCTCGACCCGCGCAGCCGCCGGATCATCGAAGCGCGCTGGCTGAACGAAAAACAGTCCCTGACCCTGCACGAGCTCGCGAGCGAGTTCGGGGTCTCAGCCGAGCGCATCCGCCAGATCGAGAGCAAGGCGCTGTCGAAAATGAAAGGCGCCCTGGCCGCCGCGGCATAAAGCGCAGCGCATAAAAAAACCCGGCTCCGGCCGGGTTTTTTTATGTACCAGGCGATTTGCCCTTAGATGCGTATGTAGCGGCGATAGCCGCGTAAGGGGGCCCTTACGCACGGAGGCGCAAAGCGCCGAACGAAGCGGCGTAGACCCTACTGCGCGAGCAGCAGCTTCACATCGTGCAACAGCGGCTTCGCACCCGCGCCGTATTGGCCGAAGAGGCGCAGCCGCCCCTGCGGGTCGATCACGAAGGTTCCGGCGGAGTGATCCATCGTGTAGCTGCCGCCCGGCTGCGGCTGCTTCTGGAAATAGATCTTGAATTCCTTCGCGGCGCGAGTCGTTTCCTCGGGCGTACCATAGAGACCGAGGAACGCGGGGTTGAACGACGGCACGTACTGGCGCAGCACCTCGGCGGTATCGCGTTGCGGATCGACGGTGACGAAAAGCACCTGCAGGCGCTGCGCGTCGGGGCCGAGCTCCCTGGCCACGTTGGCGAGCTCCACCATCGTGGTCGGGCACGCGTCGGGGCAGTGGGTGAATCCGAAGAAGAGGACGACGACCTTGCCTTTGAAATCGGCGAGGGTGCGGCGCTGCCCGTTGTGATCGGTGAGCTCGAGCGCCTTGCCGAAGCTCGCGCCGGTCACGTCGGTCAGCTGGAACGGCGCGGTTTCGCGCTTGCCGCACGCGGCGACGAGCAGTACCGCGAGCAGCGCGGCGGCGACGAGGCGTGTCATCGAAACGGGCCCTGCCGCACGGCTAGAGCAGGATGCGGACGTAGTGATCGACCAGCAGCGCCGCAAACAGCGCGGCGAGGTAGGTGATGGAAAAGCGGAAGGTGCGGCGCGCGAGCGCGTCGCTGTAGTCGCGGTAGATCCGGATCGCGTAGGACAGGAACATGCCGCCGAGCACGCTCGCCGCGGCGAGGTAGATGAGGCCGCTCATGCGGATCACGAAAGGCAGCAGGGTGCACGCGCAGAGGATCACGGTGTAGAGCAGCACGTGCAGGCGCGTGAACTTGTCGCCGTGCGTGACCGGCAGCATCGGGATTCCGGCCTTGGCGTATTCGTGCTTGCGGTAGAGCGCGAGCGCCCAGAAGTGCGGCGGGGTCCACGCGAAGATGATGAGGAAAAGCGTCAGCGCGTCTGCGGTCACCTCGCCGGTCACGGCGGCCCAGCCGAGCACCGGAGGCATCGCGCCCGATGCGCCGCCTATCACGATGTTCTGCGGCGTCATCGGCTTGAGGATCACGGTGTAGACGATCGCGTACCCGACGAAAGTCGCGAAGGTGAGCCACATCGTGAGCGGGTTCACCCAGTGGTAGAGAATGCCGAGGCCGAGGCCGCCGATCACGCCTGCAAAAAACAGGGTCTCGCGTGAGCTCAGGGAGCCTCGCGGCAATGGCCGGCGGCTGGTGCGCAGCATGATCGCGTCGATCTTCTGCTCGACCAGGCAGTTCATGGCGGCAGCCGCGCCGGCGACGAGCGCGATGCCGACCGTCGCCGCGATCAGCACGGGTAGAGGCACCGCACCGGGCACGGCGAGGAACATGCCGATCACCGCGGTGAAGACGATGAGCGACACCACGCGAGGCTTGGTGAGCTGGTAGAACTGGTGGGCGCGGGAGCCGAAAGGCTGGCCGGCAACGCTCGAAGACATCAGGGCGAGTGCCTGGAGGGAACGCGGGAAAGCGCGAAGTTTATCACCACGAGCGTCACCAGCAAAATCGCGGCCACGGCGTTATGCGCGACGGCGACCGCGAGCGGCAGGCCCGCGACGATGTTGGTGACGCCGAGCCCGATCTGCACCGCGAGCACGATCGCGAGCGCGACGCCGTACCCGGTCAACCCCTTCGAGCGCTGAAGCGCGTAGCTGAGCGCGGCGCCGTAGAGAAGCGTCACCGCTGCGCCGACCCGATGGGTCCAGTGGATCGCGGTGAGCGCTTCATAGGCGAGATGCGTCCCCGCGGCGGTCCTGCCGAGCTCGCGCACGAGCTGGAAACCGTGGGCGAAATCCATGTCGGGGCGCCACACCCCGTGGCACGTCGGAAAATCGATGCACGCGAGCGCCGCGTAATTGCTCGAGACCCAGCCGCCGAGCGCTATCTGCGCCGCCACCACTGCGAGCCCGATCGCGGCCCACGGCCTCAAATGCCGCGCCCGCACGGGATCGGCCGCAGGCGTCGGCTCGATGTGCCGCAACGCGAGCCACGCGAGCAGCGACAGGGTCGCCATTCCGCCCAGGAGGTGCAGCGTGACGATCACCGGTTTGAGGAGCAGCGTGACGGTCCACATGCCGAGCGCCGCCTGCAGGATCACGACCCCGAGCAGCGACGAGGCGAGCGCCGGCGAGCGCGCAAGCGCCGCACGCCCGCGCCACGCCGCGATCGCGATCCCGAGGATGAGCAGGCCGAGCGTTCCCGCGAGATAGCGGTGGAACATCTCTTTCCAC
>JAQGNC010000263.1 GCA_028292065.1 Betaproteobacteria bacterium | reverse complement strand
CCGCGTTCGACGCCGAAGCGATCGGCCGGTCGAACTCGGCGAACCTGCCCGAGCTAGCCGATACGATCAGGGTGGCCTACGGCACTCGCGACCTCCCTTACGCGATCGCGCACGAGCTCGTTCACTTGCTCTCCGACAGCGGTGAGCACAGCGAAGAGCCCGGCAATCTCATGCACGACGAGACTTCGCCGCAGAATTTCCGGCTCTCGCCTGCGCAATGCGAGCGGCTGGTGAGCGCGGGCGTGGCGCACGGGCTGCTCGAGCCGATCGCAAAGTGACGAGGCCGACCCGGCGCCTTTCGGGAATGCCGCGTGCATCCCTACACCATCGCGGAGATTCCAGATGCGCTACACAACGATCGCAGCCTTCATCCTTTCGGCCGTGCTCGCCGGCTGTTCGTCGCCCGCAAGACAGACGGGCGCCGCAGGCTCGCGCGACACCGTCCGCGTCCAGCAGCCGCCGGACAAAGCCGCTGCGTGTTTCGCACGTAACGCAGAAGAGCACAGCGGCGCGCTCGTCGCCGAAGTGTATCCGCGGGGAGACAGCGCCGAAGTGATCGTGCGGGTGAAGAACGGCGTGTTCTACGGCAGCGGCAATTTCCAGCGCGCCGGCAGCGGCTCGAGCGCGACCATCGTGCTCAACGTGAAGACGACCGGCCGCCGCAGCGATCTGATGGACGCGCTGCTCGAAGGCTGCTGAACCGCGCAGCGATGGAGAGCTACGCGCTGTCCGAGATCGACGCGATGCTCGCAGCGCTCGACGGTGACGGCTGTGTCCTCGTTCCCGCGGCGTTGACGCGAGACCTGTGCGACGACTCGCGCAGAAGAATCGATACGCTCGAGCCGCAGCACTGGGACGAAACCCACGCGGCGGGCGGCCGGTTCATGGATCGCTACCTCAACGTGTTCAACCGCGATCCGGCGTGGCTGCGGTTTCTCGACCGCCCCGGCATCATCGACCTCGCCGCAGCCGCGCTCGGGTGCGACTGCCACGTCGTCGGCGAGACTGCGTGGCGCTCGCATCCGGGTTTCAGGGGCGAGCCGCTGCACGCGGACTATCTGCCGTTCACGTGGCCCGAAGGCGCGCTGCCCGACGCGGTGCGCGTGCCGCCCTTCATCCTGAGCGCGCACTTCTACCTGAACGACGTCACCGCCGACCTCGCACCGACGCGCGTCGTCCCCGGCAGCCACCGCGCGGGACGCGCGCCGCGCGACGCGGAATCGCAGTGGAACGGCCGCGCACCGGAGCGCGTCCTCGCACGCGCGGGGGACGTGCTGATCTTTCGCAGCGACGTGTGGCACGGCGGCAGCGACAACACGACGACGCGCGACGTGCGCTACCTGCTCCAGGTGCATTACGGACGGCGCGAGATGGCGCAGCACTTCTCGCCTTTCCTCGAGTGGCGCTTCGAACCTCACGTGCTCGCCGCCGCGTCGGCGCGCCAACTGCGCCTGCTCGGCGCTCACGAGCCCGCCGCCTACGATTGAAGCGGCGCTCGCCACGCCGCGCGCGTCGCAAGCGTTATCTCACCGGCCACGACAACCCGGTATCTCCTGAAGTTTCGCGTCGGCTGCGCGAGCCGCGGGCCTGCGATGTGCTATATAGCGAGCCTCGCACCCATCAAAGAACAGCTCACGAAGCCCCTGCAATGACCCTCGAGCGCCTCTTTTTCGCAATCGGCTCGTCGTCCGCATTCATTGCGGTCGCGGCCGGCGCTTTCGGCGCGCACTCGCTTAAAAACCGCCTCACGCCCGATCTGCTCGCGGTGTTCGAAGTCGCGGTGCGCTACCAGATGTATCACGCGTTCGCGCTCATCGCCTGCGCGTGGGCCGTCGGAAAATGGCCGGGGACGCTCGTCGCGAGCGGCGGGTGGTTGTTCGTGGCGGGCACCGTGATCTTCTCGGGCAGCCTCTACCTGCTGAGCCTGACGGGCATACGCTGGCTCGGCGCGATCACGCCGCTCGGCGGTCTCGCCCTCCTCGGCGGCTGGCTCTGCCTTGCCGCCGCTGCGATTCGCTCCTGAGCGAGCGTCGCGTCATCGCGAGTTCGCCGCTGCACGACGCCTAGACCTTCCGGTGTAGTTCTTTCGGGCGCGGTCTTTGCCTAAACTGCCGCTCATGAGCGACATGAAAACCATCGGCGTGCTCACGAGCGGCGGCGACTGCGCCGGATTGAACGCGGTCATCCGCGCGGTCACCTATCGCGCGATACGCGGCTACGGGTGGAAAGTGCTCGGCATCCTCGACGGCACCGCAGGCCTGCTCGACAGCCCGCCGCGGCACCGCGAGCTGCGCATCGACACTTTCGACGCGAGCCTGCTGCGCGAAAGCGGCACGTTCCTCGGCACCACGAGCAAAGGCAATCCGCTGCACTACCAGATGCCCGACGGCAGCTTCCGCGACCTGTCGCCGGAGTTTGCGCGCGGGGTCGGGGCGCTCGGCCTCGACGCGCTGATCGTCGTCGGCGGCGACGGCTCGATGCGCATCGTCTCCCAGCTTTGCGAGCGCGCCGGGGTCGGCATGGTCGGCGTTCCCAAGACCATCGACAACGACGTGTACTGCACCGAGTACTCGGTCGGCTTCGCCACGGCGATCAATGTGGTGACCGAAGCGCTCGACCGCCTGCAGCCGACCGCGGCGAGCCACCACCGCGTGATGATCCTGGAAGTCATGGGCCGCGACACCGGCCACATCGCGCTCAACGGCGGCATCGCGGGCGGCGCCGACATCATCCTCGTGCCCGAGCTGCCGTATACCGTCGCCGGCGTCGCGCGGCGCATCAACCAGCTCCTGGCGGAAGGACGTACGCACGCGCTCGTCGTCGTCGCCGAAGGGGTGAAGACCGAAGCCGGCGAAGCCGCTTCGGTGAAGGACGCGCAAGGCCGGCCGCGATACGGCGGCATGGGGCACTATCTCGCGGAGAAGCTCGCGACCCACACGCCGGCGGAGATCCGGGTGACCATCCTCGGCCACCTGCAGCGCGGCGGCAGCCCGTCGCCGCGCGATCGCCTGCTGGCGTCGGCCTTCGGCGTACATGCCGTCGACATAGCGGCGCAGCGCCGGTTTTCGCGCATGGTCGCATGGCGCGACCGCGGTGTCGTCGACGTGCCGCTCTCCGAGGTGACGATCGGCGCGCGCACCCTCGACCCCAACGACGCGCTCATACACACTGCACGCGGGCTCGGCATTCATCTGGGCGAGCAGCGCGCCAGGAAACGGGAATGAGCCCGTCAGCAAGCGGATAACGCAGGATGGAAGGAGCCGCCATGGTCGTGACCCCGTTGTATGCAGGCCTGCTCGCGCTGTGGCTGGTCGTATTGAGCCTGCGCGTCATCGACCGGCGCCGCGCAGCGCGTGTGAGCCTGGGCGACGGCGGCAACGCCGACCTGCAGCGCGCGATCCGCGGCCACGCGAATTTCTGCGAATACGTTCCGTTCGCCCTGCTGCTGCTCGCGATACTCGAGCTCAGCCGTTTTTCGATTTACACGCTCCATGCAATCGGCATCGCCCTCGTGATCGCGCGCGTGCTCCACGGCTACGCGCTCTCGTTCACGCGCAACTTTCCTTTCGGCCGCTACTGGGGCGCGCTGCTGACGTTCGTGGTGATCATCGCCGAAGCCCTGATGTGTCTTTATCAGGCTTACCTCGGACACGTGGTGTGGTTCGCTGCCTGAGCGGCGCCGGCTGCGAACGACACCCGGCGGCGCGAACGCCGCGCGCCGACGCGGCGAAATCGCCTCGTTGACGAGCGACTCTCTGCCGCGCTGTCGCCGCGCGACGTCAGTAAGCACGCGTTTTCGCGTGCCCGCGGGCTTGTCACCGTCGTGCGTCTGACAGAGAATGCCCCTGTCCGCCATTGAGGGGCCTTCCCCTCGACAATCAACCAAGCGGGCAAGCCGATCATCAGCGTGGGAGGTCATCAGGTGGAACTTACCGAGCGACGTGCGGGGAAGACCGTCGTGCTGGCGCCGGCAGGCCGTATCGATATGGCGACCGCCGATCAGTTCCGCGAGCGCCTGATCCCGCTCATCAGCTCGGCGGCCGCCGGGGGCGAATCGGTCGTGCTCGATTTTTCCGCCGTCGATTACATCTCGAGCGCCGGGCTGCGCGTGCTGATGCTCGCAGCCAAGGAAGCGCGCTCGTCCGGAGGCAGGATCGCCGTCGCGGCGCTGCAGCCTCTGGTCAACGAGATCTTCCAGATCAGCCGCTTCGACAAGGTCGTCGCGTGCCACGCCGGCGTCGACGATGCGCTCGCCGCGGTGAGCGCGCCGGCCTGACATGTCGATCAACGTCCGCTTCTGGGGCACGCGCGGTTCGATTCCCGCGGCGCTCACCGCCAAGGCGCTGCGCGCGAAGCTCGTCGAGGCGCTCGTCGCCGCGTCGGGCCGCGAGCTCGACACGCCGGAAAAAGCGAACGCTTTCGCGGACACCCTGCCGTTTTCGACGTCCCACACTTTCGGCGGCAACTCTTCCTGCATCGAGCTGCGCTCCGAAGGGGCGGGCCGCGTGCTGCTCGACATGGGCTCGGGTGCGCGCGCCGCGGCCGGCGACGCGCTGCGCGAGCTCAAAGGCGCGCCGGGCGAATTCCACGTGTTCCAGTCGCACCTGCACTGGGATCACATCATGGGTTTTCCGTTTTTCACACCCGCGTACATCCCGGGGCACAAGATCACGATCTACGGCTGCCACGCCGAGCTCGAGCACGCTTTCCGGCGCCAGCAGGCGCAGCCTTCGTTCCCGGTCGATTTTTCGGTCATGGCCGCGAAGATCGAATTCGTAGTGCTCGAGCCGGGACGCACCTACGACATCGCCGGCTATCGCGTGACGCCCAAGCCCCAGGTCCACGGCGGCGACTCGTACGGCTACCGCTTCGAGCGTGACGGCAGATCGCTCATCTATTCGACCGATTCGGAGCACAAGCTCGAGGACGCCGAGGAAACCCGGAAGTTCATCGATTTCTTCCGCGGCGCCGACCTGGTGATCTTCGACGCGATGTACTCCCTCGCCGACACGGTCTCGGTCAAGGAGGACTGGGGACACTCGAGCAACGTGGTCGGCGTCGAGCTCTGCCAGCTCGCGCAAGCCAAGCATCTCGTGCTTTTCCACCACGAGCCGGCGTACGACGACGCGACGATAGAGCGCGTGTGGCGCGAGACCCAGCGCCTCGAAGAGATCACCCGCGAAGAGCACCCCGTCGCCGTCACGGCAGCCTACGACGGTCTAGAGATCACTCTTTAACCCGTGGCGTCCCCGGCGGATCGCCCGGCGGCAGCAGCCCCGGTCGCGTGGCGGCGATGGCTCGCGAGCGGGCGCGGGCGCTGGCTGGGCATCGTGGTCTCGGCGCTGTTCGCCGCACTGATGCTGCTGCCGGACCCCGGCCCGCTGCCGGCGATGCGGCTCGCGGCTTTCGACTATTACCAGGTATTGCTTCCGCGTGAGCGCCAGTCCGCGCCGGCGGTCATCGTCGCAGTCGACGACGAAAGCCTCGCCCAGGTGGGCCAGTGGCCGTGGCCGCGCGACGTGATCGCGCGCCTCATCGACCGCATCGCCGCGCGCCGGCCCGCGGCGATCGCCGTCGACCTGCTGTTCAGCGAGCCCGATCGCTCATCGCCCGAACGCATCGCGCAGGCCCTGCGCAAGCGCGACCCGGCGGCTGCCGAGCAGCTGGCGAAGCTGCGTCCCAACGACGACCTGCTCGCCGAATCGATCCGCCGCGCGCCGGTCGTGCTCGGCGTCGCGGGCGTCGAGCAGCCGATCGAGGGCAGCCCGTCGGCGGGCACGGTGACCGTCGTCGGCCCGCAGATGCCGCTCTACCGTTATGCCGGTGCAATGCGCAGCCTTCCGCCCATAGACCGCGAGGCGCGCGGTCACGGCATGATCAACGCGGAACCGGAGCGCGGCATCGTGCGCCGCGTGCCGATCGTCGCGTATGTCGGCGGCGACCCGATGCTCACCCTGGCGCTCGAGAGCTTCAGGGTCGCCGCGGGGATTCCGTCTTTCAGCATCTCCCACGAGCGCGGCATGGCGACCGTGCAGATCGGCGACATCGCGGTGCCCGCACAGTCCGACGGCAGGGCGTGGATCCACTTCTCCAGGCACGATGCGACACGCTTCATCTCCGCGGCCGACGTGCTGGACGGGCGCGACGTGCCCGAGCTGCTCGAAGGCAAGATCGCGATGGTGGGCGTGACCGCGCTCGCCCTCCTCGACCAGCACACCACTGCGCTCGGCGAGCAGCTTCCCGGCATCGAGATCCACGCGCAGCTCGTCGAGAACGTCTTCGAAGGCGCCCTCCTGTCGAGGCCGCCGTGGACGAGACCTTTGGAAGCGCTCGCGTTCCTGCTTGCGGCGGCGATGGTGATCACCGCTGTGCCTCGCGTGCGGCCGCGGCGCTCCTTCACGATCCTGCTCGTGTGCTGGCTCGCGTTCGCGCTGGCCGGCCTCGCTGCGTACTTCTGGGGGCGCACCCTGCTCGACCCGACCGCGCCGATCGCGGGCGTCACCCTGCTCTACGGTCTCATGCTCGCGGCCACGCTCGTCGGTCTCGACCTGCAGCGGCGCCAGCTGAGCACGCGTCTTGCGACCGAGCGTGAAGCCGCGGCGCGAGTGACCGGCGAGCTCGAAGCGGCGCGGCGCATCCAGATGGGGATGCTGCCCACGCGCGACTCGGTGCTGAAGACCGAACGCCGGGTCGAGCTGTTCGCGATG
>JAQGNC010000259.1 GCA_028292065.1 Betaproteobacteria bacterium | reverse complement strand
AGGGTGTAGCCGAAGCCGTTGCGGTCGAAGTGCACCAGCGCCTTGGTCGGTTTGCCCTTGACGTTGATGTCGGCGAGGATCATTTCGTTGACGCCGTCGAAATCCCATTCGTCGTAAGGCGTCATCTGGAAAACCCATTTCGCCATGCCGGTGTCGACGTCCCGCGCCATGATGGTCATCGACCAGCGGTTGTCTCCCGGGCGCTGCGAGGGGTTCCACGTCGACGGGTTCCCGGTCCCGTAATACATCAGGTTCAGCGCCTTGTCGTAGCTGTACCAGCCCCACGTCGTGCCGCCGCCGGTCTTCCATTGATCGCCCTGCCACGTCTTCACCGATGAATTCGCGCCGATGGGCTGCAGCGAGCCGTCGGTCCACGTCATCGTGCTGTTCGCATCGACCAGCATCTCGGCGTCGGGACCGACGCTGTAGGCCTTCCACGCCTGCTTGCCGGTATTGATGTCGTATGCGGCGATGAAGCCCCTGACGCCCCATTCGCCGCCGGAGATGCCGGTGATCACCTTGTCCTTGAAGATGTGCGGCGCGTTGGTGTTGACCGCGCCGAGCTTCGGATCGCCGTTCTTCACCGACCACAGGACCTTCCCGGTTCCTGCGTCGAATGCGATGAGGGTGCTGTCGGCCTGCTGCAGGAAGATCTTGTTCTCGGCGTAAGCGAGGCCGCGATAGACCGTGTCGCAGCACATCTGCGGGATGACTGCCGCGTCCTGCTTCGGCTCGTAGCGCCACTTGATCTTCTGGGTGTCGAGGTCGATCGCGAAGACCTTGTTGGGGAACGGCGTGTGGACGTACATCATGCCGTTCACGACCAGCGGAGAGCCTTCGTGACCGCGCAGCACGCCGGTCGAGAACATCCACGCGACCTGCATCTTGCCGACGTTCTTGGAGTTGATCTGGCTGAGCTTGCTGTAGCGCTGGTTGTACATGTCGCCAGCCTGCATCGCCCAGTTGTTCGGATTCGCGATCTGCTTCTCGAGATCGGCGTTCGCCGCCGCGACCTTGGGAAGGGCGAGCGCCAGCGCCAGGCCTGCAATAGCCAACCACTTGGAAGCGGTTTGCATAATACCCTCCAGTCCTTGTTGTGAAACTCGTAAAGGAAGGCGGATCGGGCGCGCTAGGCTTCGCTTTTGTTGTCGCCGCCTGCGTGGAAAGTGTCGGCCTGCACCCGGCCGAAGTCAATTTGTATCAACGTAGCGTCCGGCGCACGAGTGTTTGCGGTGCAGCAGAGGCGCGGCGGCTGAGTGCGAAAGACTGCGGTCTACAATTCGCGGAGTGAAGACCGTCTTCTGGATAATGGCGATCAGCCTCATGACCAACTCGTGCGCGAGCCGGAGTGTGCGCGCTCCGGAACCGCAGACGGTCGCTGTCGCCGCGGGCGTGTACGCGGTGCCCGGCACCGGGGGCGAGGTGTCGCGGGAGAATGGCGGGCGCACCGCCAATGCCGCTTTCATCGTCGGACCGCGAGGCGTGGTCGTGGTCGATACCGGCGCGTCCTACCGCCAGGGGGTCGACATCATCGCCGCGGTCGGGCGCATCACGACACAGCCCATCCGTCTCGCGATCCTGACGCACCCGGGACAGGAAGTCGTCTTCGGCGCTGCTGCCTTCCAGGCGCGAGGCGTCCCCGTCCTCGCGCATCGCCGCGCCGCGGAACTCATCGCAGCCCGTTGCGAAACGTGCCTGAGCAACCTGCGCGCGGCGCTCGGCGAAGACGCAATGGCCGCAACTCGCGTCATCGCGCCGGACCGACTCATCGACAGCGACGAAACGATCGACGTGACAGGCCGGCGGTTGCGCCTGATCGTGCCGCCGTGGTCGAGCGTGCCCGGCGCGATCGCGGTTTACGATGAATCGACTTCGACGCTCATCGCAGGCAATCTCGTCTCGATCAACCGCATTCCCGATATCCGCGACGCGGACGTCGAAGCGTGGCGCGACACTCTCGCTTTGCTAGCGTCGATGCGCTGCCCGCGCCTGGTTCCCGGCTATGGCCCCATCGCGACCTGCGAGGATGCGCGCGCACTCGCTCGTTACTTCAGCGCGCTCGAGACGAGGGTGGGAGCGATGTTGAACGAAGGGGTGAGCCTCGCGGCCTTACGCGACCGCATCGACCTGCCTGAATTCGCGTCGTGGGACCAGTACGAAACCATGCATCCGCAGAATGCGAATCGCACTTATCTTCGGCTCGAATGGTCGGCGGTGAAGTAATCGAGTGCTTCGTGCGGAAAGTTCGATTCCAGTCTCTGGTTCACCTCTGAGACCGGAAAGCGGTGGCACGCAGGTGGCGTCGCTTTCAGCGGATGGCGCCTAGAGGAAATTGCGAATGAACTCGTAGTATCCCCTGACGCCATACGCAGAATGTCTTGTCACCGAACGCTTGATCTTCTCGATCCGGACGATGTACTCGGCAAGCGTCAAATCGTTGATGTTGCCGATCCGCTCGGCGCCGACATTCACACACCACGCGATGACGCCTTGCGCGAGCGGATGATCGGTAACCTTCTCGTTTTTGGCGTAGCCGAAGCGCTTGCGTACGGCTACCTTGGCGTTGTCGAGCGCAAAGATGCAAATCGCATCGGTGAGATCGGCATGATGCTCGTACTGCTGTTTGAGGCCGGCCTCGATGTTCTGGCACACGTCCAGATGGTCGTCGTCACTGAGATCCACCGGTACAGCTCCTTCGAAAGTCTTACGTCATGTTGATCCGTGCGTTCATGAAATCGTGCCGGAGATCACCCCGTCACACATAAAGCATTCCCGGTATCGCCGCCGGCAGCGCCAGCGGTGCGCACATCGCGTCGCTGCGGCTGAGGATAGACCACGTCTCCCGGGGCTCGGCGCCCTATGCCGGCAGGTGCGGCGTATCAAATTCAGTCATCGAGCATACCGCCCTTGTAGAAGCTCCAGGCGGTTCCGTCGTGCAGATAGAAGTAACCGTCGGAGCAGTTCTCTTTGCCGGGATAGTAATCCCGATAAGCCTTCGGTACGAGTCGTTCGAGCTGCGCATCGGACAGCGCTTCGAACTCCTCCGGTGTGATCGCGCTTCCGACGCGAAGTTTGCGTCTTTCCATGGCGTGCGAGCGTGAGGTTACGATGATCGGCCAACGGCAATCATTTCGACACCTCGGGAGGTACCCACCCCGAGGCAATTTGCAGACTCCATTGACGCTCGAATCGCTCGCGCATCTGGTCCGCCCGGTTTTTACACTCGAGTTCTCTCAATGCGGAAGGGGGTGCAAGGCAATCCTTCGGCGACTGATAGAACCGAGCCCAATAGATGTCCTTTGCATTCGCGATCGCTTGAGCTCTCTTCTGGTCCGATGCTCTTTGCATTTCTGTCTGGATGCCATTGAAAATCCTCGATCCATCGAAATACGAGAACAGCACGAAAGTGAACCCGCCGAGAATGACAAGGAAGGCTAGAAATCGCATTGGGTGGTTACTTTTCGATGTGCCGCTGATAGCGAATCTTCGCTCTCGCCTCGGCAGCTGAACTGGAGTCAGGCCCCGACATACGGGACCTCGCGTCGTTTTGCTGTTGCGAGGCAGTCACCGGCAATGTCGCTCCATCTACTGCCTGCAAGTCGAGCTTCAAGTCATGAGCCGGAAAGCAAACGCGCCGCAGTCTCGCGAAGGATGCCGCGGCGCGTTGCCTGCCGTTCACAGCACCAGGTTCAACCGCCCGACGCCGCTTTCATTCCTGTCGCTTTGACCAGCTTGCCGAATTTCGCCAGTTCGGACTTGAGATACGCCTGGAACTGCTCCGGCGTGCTGGCGACGATCTCGGCGCCGACCTCCGCGTGCTTCGCCTGGATGTCGGGCATCCTGAGGATTTCGACGAGGTCCTTGTGCAGCCGCGCGACGAGCGGCTTCGGCATGCCGGGGCCGCCGGCGACGGCCGACCACGAGGAGTTCTCGTAACCGGGAACGCCGGCTTCGGCCACCGTCGGCAGGTCGGGGAGCGCAGGGGAGCGCTTCGCACCCGTCGTGGCGAGCGCGCGCAGGCGGCCCGATTTCACGTGAGGCGTGGTCGAAATCATGTTGTTGAAGAGCACCTGGATCTGGCCGCTGATGAGGTCGGTCAGCGAAGGCGCGGAGCTCTTGTACGGGATGTGCGTCATCTTGACGTTGGTCATCATCGTGAAGAGCTCGCCGGAGATGTGGCCGAAGCCGCCGACGCCGGATGAACCGTAGTTGAGCGCGCCGGGCTTTTCCTTAGCGAGCGCGATCAGCTCTTTCACGTTCTTCGCGTTGACGGTCGGGTGCACCACGAGCACGCCGGGCGAGGTCGACACCTGCGTGATCGGCGTGAAGTCCTTGGTCACGTCGAACGGCAGCTTGTAGAGGTGCGGATTGACGGCCCACGTGCCGACGGTCGCGATGACGAGGGTGTAGCCGTCGGCAGGCGCGCGCGCGACTGTCTCCATTCCGATATTGCCGTTGGCGCCGCCGCGGTTGTCGACGATCACCTGCTGGCCGAAACGCTGGGTGAGCTTCTCGGCGAGCATGCGCCCCTGGATGTCGGTCGGGCCGCCGGGAACGAAAGGTACGACGAGGCGCACAGGTTTATTGGGGTAGTCACCGGGGCCCTTGATGACTTGCGCGTGTGCGCCGGCAGCGCAGGCGAGCGCGGTGAAACAGGCCAGGTGGGTGAGGCGAACCTTCATGTAAATCCCTCCGTTATAAGAGCGCACATTGTAAGTGCGCGGGAGGACGTGCAGAAGCGGTGGTTGCCGTTTCCGAGAAAGCATTGTTTTGCGGCCGATGGGCGCGATCAAACCCACCCCCATCCCGACCTTCCCCCCTGACGGGGAAGGAGAGTTATCCGCGGCTCGGATGACAAAACATTCCCTCCCCGTCAGGGGGAGGGTCAGGGTGGGGGTGGGCTTATCGCGTCAGGGCTAAGCGCCGAGCACGTGCTTCAGGCGCAGGACTGCGGAGGCCGGGCTGGTGAGCACTTTGCGGCCCGGTCGGGCGGGAATCGACTCGGCTGCGCTCGCCATCGAGAACTGGCCGAGGATCAGCGCCTCGCACTCTCCCATTTCCGCCGCGGCCGCAGCGATCAGGCGATCGTGCTCCGACGGCTGGCCGTCGTGCAGCGCCGCCAGCGCTGAAGGCACGGCGCTCGTGCGGATCAAGAGCTTCACGCCTTTGCGCGTCGCGAGCGCTTCGAGCTCCTGCCTCAACGCCGGGATGCTCGGGGCGAACGTCGCCATGAGCCCGATGTGCGTGCCGGCTTTGAGGGCTTCCTCGAGCATCGCTTCGTTGGGCTTGAGCACGGGAACGTCGACCGCCGCGCGCGCCGCTTCGATCGCGGGCCCGAACGCGGAACAGGTGAAGAGGATCGCGTCGGCGCCGCAGCCGCGGACGTACCGCGCAAGGGTGATGAAGCGCTCGGTCATGCGCTCGGTGAGCCTGCCGTCGGCTGCGAGATCGGGCGCGAGAGAGTCTTCGAGCAGGCTCGTCGTGCGGGCGGCAGGCCACAGGCGCTTGAACGCGGAGACGATGGGATCGATCGCGACCGGGGTGGCGTGGATGAGGGCGATACGAGGTGATTGCATGAGGCTCTAAATCAAAAAAGCATTTAACGCGAAGGACGCGAAGGTGAAAAAGAAAGGACGCGAAGGAAGACTGTGTGAGTGGCCGGGTCGCCTCTCACGGCGACACGCGGTTCTATCGATTCCTGTGCGTCCCTGCTTCTTCCATCGTCCGTTTTGCATCAGCGCTACTCGGCGCATACCGACACACTATCCCCTCGCCCCGCGCACGCGGGGAGAGGGTCAGGGTGAGGGGCAACAGGGTTTGCGTCCTTGTTTCCTGCTTTGGTTTGCGTTCAGACGGTCTGAGCCAGCCGCTCCGCGCTCTTCTCGAGCTG